>NZ_VHTC01000028.1:0-35609 GCF_013048685.1 Vibrio sp. A8-1 | reverse complement strand
TTTAGGGGCTTTCTTTCTGCTCATAACAAACAGGATGAAGCACTGGAATGATCACTCAATAGTAAAAAGTGGATCAAGTGCTGAGTGTCACACTTTTTCTGTCAATAGGGGCTTGGTGAACACTTACAAAGCCTATCCCTTTTTGTTAATTGGCCTGTTAATTCTGCTTATCTTTAGCCGAGTGTTTGGCAGTGGCAATCTATTTTGGATCGGAATCATGGGGGATTCCTATGAGCACGGCTTCAAAAATGCCCTACAAGAAGGGTTAGAGCTTCTGGGTTACGGCTTTATTTTTTACTCCGCTTGTCTGAGTTTCGTTAAAAATCGTTCGTAATACTAAGCAATGGCATAAAAGACGTTGCAGCAGATAATTGGCTACGTACAATCCGTATATCATTGATAGACAGAGAGACCACGGATGAGCCACGCTATCTGCCAACAGATTGCCAACGAGCTGAATGTCAGCCCTACACAAGTTATCGCCGCCGTTAGCTTAATTGATGACGGCAACACAGTGCCATTTATTGCTCGCTACCGCAAAGAGGTAACGGGAGGATTAGATGATACGCAACTGCGTCACTTAGATACCCGTTTAAGTTATTTGCGAGAAATGGATGAGCGCCGTCAGACGATTCTTAAATCGATTCAAGAGCAAGGTAAGCTCACTCCAGAGCTCGAACAAGCGATTCTTGCCGCTGACAACAAAACTCGCTTAGAAGATCTCTACCTACCTTATAAGCCGAAACGACGCACCAAAGGTCAAATCGCCATTGAAGCCGGTCTTGAACCGTTAGCGGATCGCTTGTGGTTACAAGGGGATATCGAACCAGAGCAAGCCGCCTTAGCTTATATCGACGTCAATAAAGGCGTTGCCGATAGTAAAGCGGCATTGGATGGCGCACGAGCGATCATCATGGAGCGCATCGCTGAAGATGCCGACCTATTAGCCAAAATACGCCACTATTTAACCCGTCACGCGGAGATTGTTGCTCAAGTCGTGGCAGGTAAAGAGCAAGCGGGTGAAAAGTTTAAAGACTATTTTGATCACCGAGAGCTGATCAGTAAAACACCATCACATCGTGCTTTAGCCATGCTGCGTGGCCGTAACGAAGGCTTCTTAACTCTGAGCTTAAATGCCGACCCTCAGCAAGATGAGAGCCTACGCCACTCGTATTGCGAAACCTTAATCGCCGAACATTATCAGTTGCATCTCAGTCAAGCTCCCGCAGATCAATGGCGTCAGCAAGTGATCAGTTGGGCGTGGCGAATTAAAGTCTCGATGCACATGGAGACTGAGCTGATGGCCGCGATGAAAGAACGTGCGGAGATTGAGGCTATCGATGTGTTTGCTAATAACCTCAAAGATCTCCTGATGGCAGCACCAGCTGGCCCTCGTGCAACGCTGGGGCTCGATCCGGGGCTGCGGACTGGCTGTAAAGTCGCCGTCGTCGATGCGACCGGAAAAGTACTCGCCACCGACACCATCTATCCACATGTACCACAAAATCAATACGAGCGAGCGATGCAAACCGTCGCAGCATTGGTCAACAAACATCAGGTGGATCTGATTGCCATCGGTAACGGTACCGCCTCACGTGAAACCGATACTTTTGTTGCCGACTTAATTAAACGCGGCAATCTTAAGATACAAAAAATCATCGTCAGCGAAGCGGGGGCCTCGGTGTATTCTGCCTCTGAACTGGCCGCGAAAGAGTTTCCCAATATGGACGTCTCACTGCGCGGTGCCGTATCCATTGCTCGTCGTTTGCAAGATCCATTGGCAGAATTGGTCAAAATTGATCCTAAATCGATTGGTGTGGGTCAATACCAGCACGATGTCAGCCAAACGTTGCTCGCCAAGCGTCTTGATGCGGTAGTCGAAGACTGTGTGAACGCCGTTGGGGTCGATGTCAATACCGCCTCGGCTGCACTCCTGACTCGCGTTGCTGGCTTATCTGCAGCATTAGCACAAAATATTGTTCAATATCGTGATGAGCATGGCCGCTTTGAAGGACGAACCAGCTTGAAAAAAGTACCGCGTCTTGGCCCCAAAGCCTTTGAGCAATGTGCGGGGTTCTTGCGGATTATGGCGGGGAAAAATCCACTCGACGCCTCTGCGGTCCACCCTGAAGCTTATCCGGTGGTCAAAGCGATTGCTGAGAAAAACCAGCAAGACATTAAATCATTGATTGGTAACAGTACCTTTTTGCACTCGCTACGCGCGGTCGATTATACCGATGAGCATTTTGGCCTACCAACCATTACCGACATCATTAAAGAGCTGGATAAACCGGGACGCGATCCTCGCCCTGAATTCAAAACGGCGACCTTTGCTGATGGAGTCAATGAGATGAAAGATCTCGAAGTGGGGATGATTTTGGAGGGCGTGGTGTCTAACGTAGCGAATTTTGGCGCTTTCGTTGATATTGGTGTGCATCAAGATGGTTTAGTGCACATCTCCGCTCTAACCGACCGTTTCATCGCTGACCCACGCGACGTGGTGAAAGCGGGTGACATCGTCAAGGTCAAAGTCATGGAAGTCGACGTACAACGTAAGCGGATTGCACTATCTATGCGTTTAAACGACGAGCCGGGACAAGAGAGCCGCGGACAACGCCCGTCATCCACCACTCAAGCGCGTCAGCAAACTTCGCCGCCTCCTCGTCGCCGAGATGAACCAGCGCAAAATGGCGCGATGGGCGGTGCCTTTGCGGCCGCCTTTGCTAAAGCGAAAAAATAACGCCAACGCATACCCCAACAACTTGGCGTTACAGGTAGAAGGCAAGTGAGTGACCTATTTGAACAGCCGTAGGCTAGCTTTGAGGGAGAGTCAAGGACGGCTCTCATCATCCCGATGAGCATAAACAGGCGATGTGATTGGGGTGAACGAACGTAGCTAACACCCCTGCAACTTCAAGTAGGAAGGGGATATCAACACATCGTCAATACTCTACTTGGTAAAAACAAATCCCCGCAGCATTGGCTGTGGGGATTTTTTATTCACCTTATCATTCCAGCTTATGCTCAATGATAACTACAGGATCGCTATCACTTCTGATGGCGTATTAGGCGCTACAGAATGACCGTAATGAAATTGAATCACTGTCCGTCGTTTCGCCATTTTGCCTTCAGTTATTGCCGCATCAATGATCCGCTTTGGCAACCGAAAACGCATTGTATAGCCTTTACCTTGCTCCTCACTGTAAGAAGACAGTGCTAATAAATCAAACAACCGATCCAATTCACTGCGTAGTGCTTCACGCTGTCGTCGTTTAGACTCTTGATCACTCTCTTGCTCATAGTTAGGATGCTCAGCAGGATCCCAAGCGGATTGTTTACGCCGCTTGTCCTCTGCTTTGGTTTTACGCTCAGCTTGGCTTTTGGTGAGCTCTACCGGTGCCGTAACAGGCGCACGTATCCGATTATCTCGTGACGCTTGCTCTGTTTGCACATTCACTGACGGGGCGATAAGTGGCACGCTAACATTAGTCGGTGACACGATCATAACCGAGTCCTCCTCAGTGTCGCACCCCCTTCGATTAAGCTACCGTTAGGGATAACTTATATATCGACCAATCGTGGCGGTTTTTTAGCGCTTATTCACTAATCGGCAACAAAATTTACTGTTATTTTGCAAAGCTGAGCAATTGCTGACAAAAGGCGTCTTGCTCGGTCATAAAAGGCGCATGCGAAGAGGCTTGGAAAATAGAGGTCTGACTATTGGTTTGCAGTTGATGCACAGCCTCTGCAACACGCAGTGGGACTAATCCATCCAATCGACCATACATACGCAGCACTGGCATGGTTAACTGAGTCAGTTGCTGACGCATATCGGTCTCGGAAAGCAGTTGTAATCCGGTTAATAACGCTTGGTGAGTCGGCATTGGCCGCGCTAATACCGCTTGCTTAAGCGCTTTGATTTCTTGACGCGCACTCGGGCTACCCATGGCTTGTAAAGCAATAAACCGCTCAATCATCAAGGGTAAATCGGTTAACAACTGGTCGGTAAAGGTATCCAATACCTGTGGTTTGATTCCCCGCCATACTGGCGTCTCTTGCTCGCTGGCGGTAAATTTAGGTGACGAAGCAACCGTGACTAACTGGGTAACTCGTTGCGGGTAATGCAGCGCGATATGGGTAGCAATTAATCCCCCTAAAGACCATCCTACCCAGATCGCCTGCGACGGTGCTTGGTCCAATACCACTTGAGCGATCTCGGCTAAACTCGCTGCTGACGATTGAGCGCTATAACCATAACCGGGCAAATCCAGGATATGGACACGAAACTGGGTTTGTAACCGTTGACTGGTTTGCTGCCACACAGCACCATTCATTCCCCATCCGTGAATCAGCACCAGATCAGGCCCTTCGCCTATCACTTGCCAGTACAGCTTTTCGGTCATGTTCACATTTTCTCCTACTAAAACCCGCCTCTTAAGGCGACTATCTTCGCCATACTTTACCTCAATCTCTATCGCATCATCCGAGGTTTATTATGTCAATGTGGCGAGATCGGATATCGACTATCACCCACGCTTGGCTCACGCCAACCTGCAGCTTATGCCATCTGCCTTTAGAGCCTCAAGCGCAGCATGGTACTTGCCACGCCTGCCAAGCTTGGTATGCTCCCAGCCTTCGTTGCCAGCGCTGTGGTTTACCTTGCCTAACCATCACTCCCCAATGTGGTCAATGCTTACGTTCCCCTCCCCCTTGGCAACGGCTGTTTTGCATCGGTGACTACCGATTCCCATTGAGTCACACCATTCATCAACTTAAATATCAGCGTCAGTTTTGGCAAGCACGTCATTTAGCCGCTCGACTCTCTGAATGCATCACTGAGCCAGCTCCGCTGATCACTTGCGTCCCATTACACTGGCGCAGACAATGGCAAAGAGGGTTTAATCAAAGCGAGCGTCTTGCTCGCCCCCTTGCCAAGCACGTAGGTAGCCAGTTTGACCCGCATCTGTTTACCCGCACTCGCTCCACTCCCGCTCAACAACAATTAACCAAATCACAGCGTGAGAAAAATTTATCTGGTGCATTTCAACGTCTATCGATTCCACACGTTAACCATGTCGCTATCGTCGACGATGTGGTCACTACCGGTAGCACTATCCGACAATTATGTGATTTACTGCTTGAAGTTGGCATCGAAAGGATTGATATTTATTGCTTATGCCGCACTCCTGAGCCGAGCGATGCATTCCAGCCATAATCGAAGTAAAAAAGGGCTGGATCCTCGGCGCGACTGGAGTAGAATGGCTAGCAAATAACCTACAAAATCACTCAGGTATTCGTCGTGTCAACAACTACTATCGTTATTACTGAATCCGCTCAGTCTCATTTTGCCAAACTCTTGGCACAGCAACCCGAAGGAACGAACATTCGTGTGTTTGTGGTTAATCCCGGAACACAAAATGCCGAGTGTGGCGTCTCTTATTGTCCACCAGAAGCGGTAGAAAAAACCGATACCGTGATCCCTTTCACTGATTTTTCTGCGTATGTCGATGAACTCAGCTTACCGTTCCTCGAAAACGCTGAAATTGATTTTGTGACCGATAAAATGGGCTCACAACTTACCCTTAAAGCGCCAAACGCTAAAATGCGCAAAGTAGACGATGATGCCCCATTAATGGCGCGCGTTGAGTATGCGATTCAAACTCAAGTTAACCCTCAACTTGCTGGGCATGGCGGTCACGTGAGCTTAGTGAACATTACCGATGAGGGTATCGCTTTACTGCAATTTGGTGGTGGTTGTAATGGCTGCTCGATGGTCGATGTCACTCTAAAAGAAGGCATTGAGAAAGAACTATTGGCCCAATTTGCTGGCGAGCTAACCGCGGTACGTGATGCAACGGAACATGATCGCGGCGACCACTCTTACTACTAAATCAGAGACAAACAGCGCAGGCGTGACTTACGCTGTTTGTGTATTCCCCCTTCTCGCGGGTTGAACGTTCAGCACGATTGATGGCGTCAATATGATCCGTACGGCCAATACAGCAAGTAAAAGGGAGATATTTCCACCTATCTCATTTTCTTATATAGTAAGAATAGTTTGCCTGCCAAGGAGTTAGCGGATGTCCTCGAAAACAGCACCAGAAATTTTAGCGCAACGCGCCGTCGCCCAATCTAAACTGTTTACGATTGAAGCTCTCGACCTCCGCTTCTCGAATGGCGAACAGCGTACCTATGAGCGTATGAAGCCCAGTGGGCGTCATGCCGTCATGATGGTACCGATCACCGCTCAAGGCGATTTGTTGCTGGTTCGGGAATACGCAGCAGGAACAGAGCGCTATGAACTCGGCTTTCCCAAAGGTTTGATCGATGCTGGAGAATCCGCAGAACAAGCTGCTGTTCGCGAATTAAAAGAAGAGATTGGTATGGGAGCCGATCGTTTAATACCGCTCAAAGAAGTGGTGCTTGCCCCCTCCTACTTCTCCAGTCGAATGACACTTTTTATTGCACAAGACCTATACTCAGATCAGTTAATTGGTGATGAACCGGAGCCACTCGAAGTCATACGCTGGCCTTTAGCACAAGCCGAAGAGTTATTAACCCATCTTGATTTTAGTGAAGCTCGCAGTATTACCGCTTTATTGCTGGCTCTTCGTCACTTATCTATTGCCGCAAACGAATAGGAAGTATCATGCCCACAGCCAAAGATCTCTCTCATCTTTTACCTGATGTGATCAGCATTGCCCGCTCTGCAGGCCAACTGATTCTTGATATATACGAGAATAAATCTTACGAATCGTTTGTAAAAAGTGATGAAACGCCAGTCACCAGCGCCGATCTCGCCGCCCACAAATTAGTCACTGAACGGTTAATGGAACTCACTCCAGACATTCCGGTTCTTTCTGAAGAAGCCGCGAATATTGGTTTAGAAACCCGTGAAACGTGGCAGCGCTACTGGCTGGTTGATCCTCTCGATGGTACCCAAGAGTTTATTGCGCGCAGCGGAGACTTCGCGACTGTGATTGCCTTAGTTGAACATAACCGACCAGTGATGGGGGTGGTGTATGGACCAGTTTCTGGCGTCACTTATTATGCTTATCAGGGCAAAGGGGCATGGAAAATTCCCGATATGTCAGAAAGTCTGCGTATTTATAGTCATAAGCATGAGTTAGCCGGTCAATCAATCGCTATCGCCATCAGTCGCCGACAAGACATTAATCGCATCACTCAGCGTTTAAGCCATCAATGGAATTACGATTTAATCCCGCTTGGTTCAGCGGCGCTCAAAGCGTGTTTAGTCGCTGAAGGTGCGGTTGATTGTTATCTACGCCTAGGACCAACCGGAGAATGGGATACCGCCGCGACACAATGCATTGTCGAAGAGGCCGGTGGGCGGATCTTAAATACTCAACTCGATCCCCTGTCGTACAATGAACGAGATACCCTAGAGAATCCGAATTTCATCGTGTTAGGCGATGCCGATTTGCCTTGGGATGAAATATTAAAGATAAAAGATTAGCAACGTGCAGGGCATCCCCTGCACGTCCCTCTTAAACCTTCATGACCTGACCACTTTACAGACGTCCCTGTTGACTAAACGAGTAACGACCTTGGCTATCTGGGCTGGGTAAATAATCTAACTGCTGAGCCAGCGATGCTGGAAATTGTGCGCCCGGCTTAAACCAAGCTTGAGCTGCAAAGCTTCGATCTGCTTGAAGCCGTAACGAAAACTCACTGCTTACTTGCTCCGTCTGTTGACCGCCCGTTATTTCAAACACACTCTGCTGACAAGTAAAATCAGCAACCACCGCTCCTAACGCTAGCTCACCAAGTGGTGAACCAACTTGACCTTGATCCCAAGTCATCACGCCTTGCGCTGTGTCACACCAAGGAGCACGGTAGCGATAATCACGTAAAGTCAGCTCCACTTGTCCTTCAAGGGTCAGAGGAATAGGTAAGGTTAAATAAGGTTGTAGCTGCTTGGCCGGTAAGGAGATCACCAGATGTTCAGCAAAAGGGCCCGACCAACCATAACCAACCACACCACGTCCTTGCCACTGTACATCACTACCCCGTCCAAAACGCACCGCTAGCCGTGCTTGGGCTTTTAACAGCGCCGACCATTGCCACTGCCATTGAACCGCCCCCGAATTCTGTTGTTGCCAACGAACTTGACTCGCGCTGCCATTCCAAATAGTCCCTTTAACACCTTGCAGGACTAACCCTGAGGGTAATGGAAGGTGCTTAATCACGACATGAGCGGGAAGGTGAAGCAACGCACTAACGAAAGCGACCGAGATAAATAGACTCAAATAGCCAATAATACGCTTCATGTTATCCGACCCGCTTAAACTGTAGACGTCTGACTTCAACCATGCCCGAAACTTTACCGCGCTCAAGATCCATAAACTCAACCTCAATCCCTTGCCGCTCTTTTAAATGAGCCAACCAAGCAACCAACTGGGTAAATGGTACCGGTTGAATCCATACTTGCATACGGTCGCCACGCGGCTGCACTCTGACTAACTCAATATTGAATTGCCCGGTCGATGCGGCGATCACTTGGTTTAACGGTTGAGCAGAGCGCACCACACCGCCTTGCTGACGTAGAGCGCTAATTTGATCGGCCGTATTTTCAACCCATTGTAATAATTGGCGTTCACTTTGAATGCGAGTTTTTGCTTCCTGACTACGTTGATTGAGCGGTGCAATTGCCCCCCAATAGACGAACCCGAGCACCAAACAGAGCACCGCGACCGATAATAAACGTTGCTCGCGCTGACTAATACTTTGCCACCATAGATAAAGTGGAGTTAATTTGTCTTTCATTACTCACTCCCTTCCTTAGGTTTCAACACAAACGATCCCGATACCCGTTGCTCATTACGGCTGAGCTGACCTTGCTCGACCGAAAAGTACTCCGCTAACTTGACTCTCGCTTGTTCAAACGATTGAAAATCACTACTAGTGACATCAAGACGCACTTCACTGCGATTGCCGTCAAAACGTAAACTTTGCACTTGCATATCAGTCACACTACCAATCGTCTCTGGTAATCGGCTGAACCAACTTAGGACATCTTCACCTTGCGCTGAACCAGAGAGCGCCGTTAACTCATCCGTCATCTGTCGTCTCAAATAACTGACGGTTGGAATACGCTGCTTATCAGGAAAAATCTCTCTAAAAACACGTTCACTTTCATCACGATAGCTTTGCGCGAGCTGCGTATCTTTATGAACTTGTAAACCATAACTGGTCATCAATACCACCAGCAAAAACAAACCAGCGATAACGGCCTTACGCCAAATCAACCAATATTTATTCCAAGAGGATTTGGGCTTAAAAGGCCCAGTCAGCAAATTTATTTTATGTGTGAGCACTTGCTCAGTGAGCAGCACCAACAACGACGGGCAAGCCATCGACTGCCACGATTGTTGCTCACTCAAGGGAAGTTCGGGTAAAGGAGTATAAGCTGTGAGAGGTAAATACTCGGTCTGATTCTTAACCCAGTCCGACGCACAAAACCACGTTAACCAGTCCTTATCAACCGATAATCCACTGTATTCACCTTTACGCACCAGCCATTGATCACCCATTTGACCCGCGCTTAATCCCTCCTCATGCACCGGCAAAGCCAACACATCGGGGACCACTCGCTTAACGTCTAGTCCTAACGCTTGTAACTGCTCCAGCATGGCCTGTAACCAGGCACGCTCAACGCCAGCAACAAAAGCTTGATCACCTTGTTTACCTAATACACTAAAATGCAGTTCATCAACATCTTGCGCGATCTCTTCTTCTAAAAGATAGGGAAGCATGGCGGCAAACTGCCGACTGCCTCCTGCAGGGATCGTGACTTGAGTTAACAGTAAGTCGCTGGTTGATAGCAAAACTATCGTTGAACGCTGAACCGCGTGCGGGGTCAGTTGTTCGAGTTGTTGTCCATTGCTTAGCTCACCACTGGCGATCACTTGTTGCTGAGTCGATGACCAGACTAACCAAGGGATAATTGCATTTTGTTGACTACTCAGCCGAACGATCAAGCTTTCGCTCACTGACTCCTCCATAGCGACGGCTAACTACCGTAGCATCCTTTTTATTACTGCTATAAAACAGACTACGAACACGCACTCGGGACGTATCCACCATCACCTGAGCATCCAATTCAAAATAGTGACTATCGACACTTAAATACGCTCTTGCCTCTTCACGACGCGCATTATCGACGGCCGCGATCGCTGGCTCGGCGAGAAAACTCGCCACGCTATCCCAACCATCAAAGGGGCGAGATTCTAACACAGACTTAGCGTTGGCCTCATTTAAATACGGGCTAAACATGGCCACCAATAATGGCGCTTTTTCTGGTGGTAACGTATTGATATTTAAACGCCAATCTTGGGTGGGTAGCGCACAGACATAAGGTGACAGCTGATGCATTGCTTCGCCACTCACTTGATACACTGCCCGCAATTCACTGGCATCGGCCAATAAACCATTTGGCGGTAAATACGCTGGTGTCATCGATTCATACAAGCTATCTTCTGCACCATTGGAACGATTAACCCGATCATCGGCATCAATAAAATCCCATGTCGCATCGGCAATCGTCTCAGCTTGAAAATTATCAATCTCTACTTCATCCAACAACGCGCGCCACACTCGATAGAGATAAGGTGGCGTTGGCTCATTGCTGGGCAGTAAACCTGCGAATGCATTGAGATTAAAACAGGCTTGTGCATCGACTAAACTGCCCGTCACCACGCCATAATCTAGCGGGTAAGTTTGATGTTGTTGAGACCAAGGCTGATTCAAACTGATCACATCACTGTCTTGATAACTCTGTTCAATCGCGGCTTTGGCTAACGCCTCCACCCCCAGCGTATACCAATACGCTTGCTGATAGCCCAGTTGGTGATTAGCACGTTGAAACTGACTAAACATACGCTGCGACATCGTCGCAGCAATCGAAACCATCACCGCCAGCAGCAGCAGCACAACGATTAACGCGACTCCGCGCTGGGCATTAGGACGCACCATCGGCTTCTCCTAATGAAGCGCCAGTTAATAAATAGACTCGCTCAATCTCACCATAATCTTTCAGTATTAAGCGCACGCTCACCGCTTCGGGCAACCGACGCTCCGATTCCCATTGCTCTGACCACTCTCCCCGTTGATAAAAGCGCATCGACCAGCTCTCAACCTCGCTCAACACAGGCGTAATGACTGGCTCTTGTGCAACAGGAGTGTCAGGATAACGCCACCAGACTCTTTCTAGGACATGATCTTTTAAACGATAACCGCCTTTAAGTACTTCACCACGCGGAAACTGTTGCTGGGGGTTATGCCAACCTAAGCGGGTAAATAACACGCCTTTTTCATCTGAATCGAGCAAATAATCTCGCCACTCGACAAGGAGTCCGGTCGGAGCTTCACCATTAGTACGAAAAGCGCGTGCCGCCATTTGTCGAAAGTCGGCGTCCATCATTACCATCGCGCGCTGTAGCTCACTCAATCGGGCTTCTCGTTGTGCAGAAACTTGATTACTCAGTTGCACCTGATAAAGCACCTGATAAGCAGCAATACTTAAACTGGCAAAAATCGCTATCGCCACCAAGACTTCGATTAAGGTAAATCCGCGTGCTTTATTTGCTGACATAGCTTCTGACCGTGACCAAAGGTTGGCTTTTTTCTGTGCTGGCAACACTGACATCAAAGGCGGATAACACTGGCGCCGTGGTCGCAATCGGCGCAACGCGCCAGTACCAAGTGCGACCAGCAAGTTCCTCTTTGCCTTCTTTTGCCGCGAGTGAAGCAGGAGTTAACATGACCTTGGCCATCTGATTATCGGCTACCATTGCCGCGAACATTTTATCTTCCAGATAACCAATCGTATTGACGTGCTGAGTCACCGCTCGAATCACACTGATCGCCGCGGTAGCAAAAATCGCTAACGCGACCAAGACTTCCAACAGCGTAAAACCGCGCTTCCTTTTACTCATCACTCTCTCCTGGTGCGAATAGGCGAATATGCCCATTATCTTCGACCACGACTTGCCAAGCTTGTTCGACGCTCTCCTGATGAGGGTAAAGCAATAAACGAAACGGGGTGATTTCACCACTAGAGAGAATAAATACTTGTGGCGCAGGTTCGCTTTGCTGTTCTTTGTACTCAGCAAACCTCTCCTCATCAAACAAAGATCCTGGGGTGAAGAGTCGGTTTTTATCCTGCCAAACGCCGCTACCGAGAACAAAATCGAGATTGAGTGAATCGGCTAAGCTGAGTTGAGCAGCAAAACCAATTTTATCGATCTTTTGCCAGCCTTTCTCGGTCAGTTGTACAAAAGTAAAACGTTTATTGGGCTCATCAATCCGTAAGCCAAAATCAAAACCACTGAGCAGTGCCTCTTCATTGAGTAACTGTAAACGCTGAAACAAGCTCTGCGCAGCCACATTAGCCTGATCATTTTGTCGAGCTGGCAACGTGGCGATCACCGCTACCGCACTGATTGAAATCAGTACCAATACGAGCATGATTTCAAGTAGCGTAAAGCCTCGGGTAAATTTCATTACTGATGACTGCTCAATGGGTTATCGGTAAGCAACAGGAATGTCACGGGATTTATTGAAAATCCTGCAAATTCCAGTTACCAATCACGGCGTTCGAACCTTCGCCACCTTCTTGACCATCCGCCCCTAAAGTAAAGACATCAATCCGACCATGATCGCCAGGGCTTAAATATTGATAATCATTACCCCAAGGATCTTTCGGTAGACGACGAATGTATCCACCGTCACGATAATTACGCGGTTCAGGGTTTGATGGCTTGGTCACCAACGCCTCTAAGCCTTGATCCGTCGTTGGGTAAACATTGTTATCCAAGCGATACATATCCAAGGCATTTTCTAAGGCAACAATATCGGTAATGGCTTTTTGTTGATCGGCTTTCTCTTTGTTACCTAATAAGTTAGGCACAACGAAACTGGCTAAAATTCCTAAAATTACCACCACCACCATCACTTCCAGTAAGGTAAAACCTGACTGTTTACTTGCTCTTCTATTCATAGTTACTCCATTTCGATCCAAGCATCGTACACCGATTAACGGCTCATTAAATTATTCATTTCTAAAATCGGCATCAAGGTTGCCATGACAATAAACAGTACCAATCCAGCCATTAACGCGATTAACGCAGGGGTAAAAATCCCCAGTGCTATATTCACCGTCGATTCAAAGTTGGCATCCTGATTATCGGCAGCACGGGTCAACATACTCTCTAATTCACCACTTTGTTCACCACTGGCAATCATGTGCAACATCATGGGCGGGAACAACTTGGTTTGAGATAAGGCTTTACGCAAGCTAGAGCCTTCACGTACGTTATCGGCCGCCAGTAAGACTTGCTGCTTAACGTATTGATTGGTCATCACATCAACCGCCACTCGCATGCCATCGAGGATCGGAATCGCACTGGAAGTACAAATCGATAGCGTGCGCGCAAAACGCGACGTGTTCAGCCCTTTGGCAATTTTGCCAACCATCGGCATAAACAGCAGCTTTTTATGCCAGTACAAACGAACGTTAGGTTTACGCAGTAACCATTTGATAAAGTAAATACTCACTAACACGCTGGCGAGTAAGGTTAATCCCCACTGCTGAACAAAATCACTTGAAGAGAGCAAAAATTGGGTCGATGCAGGCAGCGCCTGTCCCATCTGTACAAATTGACCGACAATTTTCGGCACCACCGCAGCAAGTAGAAAAGCCACGATTCCAACAGCAAACACTACTAAGACAATCGGATACAACAAGGCTTGCATCAACTTAGAACGCATTTTTTGTCGGTTTTCAGCGTAATCCGCTAATCGCTCTAAAATCGCATCCAAATGCCCGGATTTTTCACCCGCAGCGACCATTGAGCGAAACAGATCATCGAAGATATGTGGGTAGTCGGCCAAGCTATCGGCTAACGTATAGCCTTCGGTGACTTTAGCCCGCACTGCAGCCAGCATATTACGGATCCGTGGTTTTTCCGATTGTTCAGACACGGCGCGTAAGCACTCTTCTAACGGCATCCCTGACTGAACCAAAGTCGAAAGCTGACGAGTCAACAAAGCCAGATCGGGTGTACTAATGCCGCGAGGTTTGACCCAACTGCTTTGTTGAGCTTTAGCTGCTTTGGCTTGCGTCTCCACCACTTCAATCGGCAGCAAACCTTGCTCTTTTAAGCGTTGACGGACTTGACGAGCATTATCACCTTCGAGAATGCCTTTTTTTTGCCGGCCTTTGGCATCCAGTGCTCGATATTCAAACGCTGCCATTTACGACTCCTTGGTCACGCGCAACACCTCTTCTAATGAGGTGATCCCTTGGCGCACTTTATCCAATCCATCATCGCGAATGCTTGGCGTTTGTTCACGAATCGCTTGTTCAATCGCTTGCTCACCCGCTTCGCGGTGGATCAGCGCTTGAACCTTATCATCCACTAACATCAGTTCATGAATCCCCGTTCGCCCACGGTACCCCTTAAAATTACATTTCTCACAACCTGCGGCGCGATAAAGGGTTAATGACTCTTTTTTACTGACCGAAAACAGCTTACGCTGCTCTTTATCCGCCTCGTATGGCTGCTTACACTCTGGGCATAAAGTACGTACCAAACGCTGTGCCAGCACGCCCAACAACGAAGAGGAAATTAAAAAAGGCTCGATACCCATGTCACGTAAACGAGTAATCGCACCAATTGCGGTATTGGTATGCAACGTCGACATCACTAAGTGACCGGTCAAAGAAGCTTGCACCGCTATTTGCGCCGTTTCCAAATCACGAATTTCTCCGACCATCACCACATCCGGATCTTGACGTAAAATCGCCCGCAGACCACGAGCAAAGGTCATATCGACTTTGGGGTTAACTTGCGTCTGGCCAATACCGTCAATATCAAACTCTATCGGGTCTTCTACCGTGAGGATATTCCGTTCACTGCTATTCAGTTCTTGCAGTCCGGCATATAACGTAGTCGATTTTCCCGACCCCGTCGGTCCAGTGACCAATAAAATACCGTGTGGCCGAGCAATTAAATTACGGAAATTATCGTGATTGGCTTTGGTCATGCCTAAGCTGTATAAATCTAACCGAGTGGCATTTTTATCCAACAAACGCATCACGACTCGCTCACCATGAGAAGAAGGCATAGTAGAAACACGCACGTCGACTGCCCGCCCGCCGATACGCAGAGAAATTCGCCCATCTTGAGGAACGCGTTTCTCGGCAATATCCAGTTTAGCCATCACCTTTACCCGTGAAATAAGCAGGGGCGATAATTTACGGCTCGGTGATAGCACTTCACGGAGCACCCCGTCGACTCGGAAGCGAATCGACAGTACTTTCTCAAAGGTTTCAATATGGATATCCGATGCGCCTTCTTTGATCGCCTCACCTAGCATGGCATTGATCAATTTAATGATCGGCGCATCGTCTTCGGACTCGAGTAAATCTTCACTTTGCGGCAGCTCTTCGGCGAGAGAAAAGAAATCATCGCTATCGGCACCAATGTCTTCCATTAACTGACGCGCTTCGGATGAGTCTCGTTGGTAGACTTGGGTGATTTTGGCTTCAAATGCTTCAGCACTGATCTCACTCAACGCAAACGGCTGTTTGATTACGCGTTTAATTTCAACCAGAGCAGGAATCGACAATGGCGCAACGCAATACACCGTGGCATGGTGTTGCGCTTCATCCCACTCTAAAACCAACTTATGGCGCTGAGCAAAACTGAACGGTAAGCGACGAATCCGCTGCAACCCCTGCGTATCAATCACATCCACACTCATTATTTATTATCCATTTGATCAAGAAAAGCTTGCAATTCAGCAGGATGACGACGAGATTCACCATATTTCGGTAATACGGGAATATTATTGTTATCCATTAGCTTCAGCCCCTGATCGGCTTTAAACAACTGCTCGGCACGGATGTAGTTGTACTTGCGCTGAGTGATACCGTCCGCCGTCATACCATCACGAATGATGGTTGGCTTAATAAACACCATCAGGTTTTTCTTTTCTACCGTGGTATTGGTTGAGCGGAATAGATAACCTAACAATGGAATGTCACCAAGAATCGGTACCTTAGATTCACTCTCTGCGGTGCGCTCATCGATCAACCCGCCAAGCACCAGCATTTGTCCATCTTGCACCATCACCGTGGTATTCAACTGACGCTTAGCAAAACGCACATCGACCGCGCCCTGAGCCCCAAGCACATTGGAAACTTCTTGTTCAATCGAGAGCTGAACGGAATCACCTTCGTTAATTTGTGGCACAACTTTCAGTTTGATGCCGACTTCTTTACGCTCTACGGTTTGGAATGGATTATCATTATTCGAACCAGCGGTTGAACCGGTTAATACTGGTACTTCTTCACCAACAATAAACGAGGCTTCACCGTTATCCATTACCGTAATGCTCGGTGATGATAAAATATTGGTGCTTGAGGTGCTCGATACCGCGCTGATCAGCGCCGTCCAGTCGCCCATCATTACTCCAAGCGCGGCACCATTGACTCCTGATAAAGCCGAAGCGAGCGTTGAATAGTCACCTGTTTGTGTGCGACTGTATGGCTCATATTTACCCGTATCAGAGTTCCAACGACTATCAGTGATAGTTTTGTCTTTTGCCTGCTCTAATCCAACCATCACTTGGCCCACTTGCGCACCACTATTGCCGTATTGAATTACCGCGCCATCTTTTAATGAACCCCATTGTACGCCGAGATTAATCCCATCACCTTCGGCCATTTCAACAATCAAGGCTTCGATCAGCACTTGAGCGCGGCGAATATCCAGTTGAGAAATCACATCCAATAAAGAGTTCATGATGTCTTGTGGCGCAGTGATCACCAGCGAGTTGGTATCGGTATGCGCGGAAATCATCACGCTGCTACGTGATGAACTTGCACTACGCTGGCCACCTTGTTTTTCGGCCTGAAGATTTTCAGACACATCTTTTAACACGGTGACTAAATCATCGGCTTTGGCGTATTTCAGATAGACCACGCGGTTATTGCCTCGCGTAGCCATTTCAACATCCAACTGATTAATCAAACGTTTAATCCGCTCGCGCACTTTCGGATCACCCGAAATCAAAATCGAATTGGTGCGATCATCGGCAACAAATTTAGGTTGTAAAAACTCAGGCGCATTTTGAGTATTGTTAGCACGACTCAGAGCTTCAACGATCCGCACCATTTCGGAAGCAGAAGCATTGCGCAGCTCGACCACTTCAATGTCAGTATCGCCAGCCTGATCAACGCGATGAATAATATTGGCTAAGCGATTGACCACCGCAGCATGGCCCGTAATCAAAATGATATTCGCCGGATCATAGTGCACTACGTTGCCCGCGCCAGCGTTATCAATCAACTGACGCAATAGCGGAGATAGCTCACGAACGGAAACATTCTTCACGGTCACCACTTGAGTGACGACACTGTCACCAAAAGCGCGATCATCATTGCCCAGCACCGGAATAGCCGAGGTTTTAGCATCTTTAGAGCGAATCACCTTCAGTACACCGTTATCCATCTCCACCACGGCAAATCCATACACTTCAAGAACATTCAAAAAGAAGCTGTAGTACTGCTCTTCATTGAGGGTGTCGTAGCTGCGTACGTCAATTTTTCCGCGTACCGAAGGATCGACGATGATGGTTTTTTCAAGATTTCGTCCAACGATAGTAATAAACTCTTGAATATCGGTGCCCTTGAAACTGACACTGAAGGTTTGATTCGCCTGTGCTAATGGCGCTGCAATTAGGCTTGCCACCAAAAGCCAGCTACTTTTCTTAAGCCAATGCTTCACACAATACTCCCTTAATGATTACCGCCAATTGGCTGTTAAAACTGAATATAAATATCATGCTGTTGTCCATCTCGCTCTACCGTCAGATTCAGCTCAGTCAGATCAGAAATGGACTCAAACACTTGCGTCATTGCACTCGGGTCGGTTAAATCGAGCCCATTCAGCTGCACAGCGATGTCCCCATTTTGTAAACCAACGGCTTCAAAAAGCGCAGGATCTCGCCCAGCACTAACGCGATAACCGACGATTTGATCATCTTGTTTGACTTGCGACAAGCTCACGTACTGAAACACCTCACGGGGATTTTGACTGATCGCCGAACGAATAGCAGCCAGCTTGTCTTCTACCACCGCTTGTGCGGCAGGCGCTGTGCGCTGAGCCACATTGTTGGTGCTCGGCTTACCATAATCGAGCCCTTCTAGCATTAGCGTTTCATCCCGACCAGCATTATCAATAATAACTCGGTCAGCCAATACCGCCTTTAACTTCACGCGGGTTCCTTCTATTTGTTCATTCAATCCGTAAGTGGCTTGCTGGCCTCGGTTAGCAATAACCGCCAAACTGCGCTCCAGCTCATTACTGGCAACGACGCCAACTAAGGTTAAATTAAGACGCGTGGGCGGCGCATCGACTTGAACGGGAGCCACGACAACAGGAGCCGCTTGGGGATTATAAACGCCAAACAGATGACTATTTTGCAACGGACGAATATCCGTTCTCGCCGTCGCCACTTGGCTACTGATTGGTTTCGCCACCCATGGTACGATCGAACTCTCTTGTTTTGGCAACAACCACACCAGTTGGCCAATGATCCAAGCAGAGAAAACAAGGCAAGTTAAAGTGAGAATGAGACTCAACGGATTCTGCCAACGAAGAACCTGCGCCATGCGCTCGCTAAAAGTCTGTTGATTAAATTCCATTGATTATTTCAATCCTTGCTGATTCATCATCCAAAGCGTTCACTAGTTATTGAGTCAGTTAATATACATCAGCTCGATAATCGGTGCGACTGACGACGTTATTTTATGATGATTATTTACCGCTTCGCTTGAAAATCTGGGAGCTTGTCTCCATAGTTTGTTGATAAATCCACTCCGAAAGCTGTGCTATCTTTACAAGATAAACACCAAAGGCGTAGCGCGAAACCGCAGACAGCGTGACTACCTTAGAGGCCACCAATAATCATGAGTTCCCCAGAACAAGCAGTTCGCTTAGATAAATGGCTTTGGGCCGCTCGATTTTATAAAACACGCGCATTAGCCCGAGAGATGGTTGAAGGGGGCAAAGTTCACTATAATGGTCAGCGGAGTAAACCCAGTAAAGCGGTTGAAGTCGGTGCGATGATTACCTTACGTCAAGGTAATGAAGAAAAAACCGTTGTCATTGAACAGATTGCTCAGCAACGGCGCGGCGCAGCCGAAGCACAGGCTTTGTATAGCGAAACTTCAGAGAGTATCGTCAAACGAGAACGCCAAGCGTTGCTTCGTAAGCTCAATGCCCATAACCCAAGTCCAGAACGGCGTCCAGATAAGAAACAGCGCCGTGATCTTCTCAAATTCAAACATCAATAAATTAGTCGGATCATTCACTATGACAACACAAGTAACCCCCAACAATCTATTACATCGCTATCTGTTTGAAGACTTATCGGTGCGTGGTGAATTGGTACAACTCAATGATGTTTACCAACGAATTATCACCAGTAAAGATTACCCCGTACCAATTCAACACTTACTCGGTGAGCTATTGGTCGCCACCAGCTTACTGACGGCGACGTTAAAGTTTGAAGGGTCAATCACCATGCAATTGCAAGGCGATGGTCCCGTTTCGTTGGTCGTGATCAATGGCGATAATCAACAAAAGATGCGCGGTGTCGCTCGCTGGGATGGGCAAATTGCCGCGGATGCTACTCTGCATCAATTGGTCGGTAACGGTTATTTAGTCATTACCATTGAACCTAAAAAAGGTGAGCGTTACCAAGGTGTCGTCGGGCTTGAAGGAGATAACCTAGCACAAGTGCTCGAAGGTTATTTCTTGCGCTCTGAGCAATTAAAAACACGCTTATGGATCCGCACCGGTGAACACGATGGCAAACCTCATGCCGCAGGCATGTTGTTACAAGTGATGCCTGATGGTACGGGTTCTGAAGAGGACTTTGAGCATCTAGAACAGTTGACGAACACTGTTAAAGATAGTGAGTTATTTGGTCTAGAAGCGACGGATCTTCTCTATCGTCTTTATAACCAAGAAAAGGTGCAACTCTTTACACCACAAGTCGTTGAGTTTGTTTGTGGCTGCTCTCGAGAACGCAGCGCCGCCGCGATCATCACTATCGCCCAAGAAGAAGTAAACAGTATTCTCGCCGAAGAGGGTCAAGTCTCCTTGCACTGTGATTATTGTGGAACGACTTACTCTTTTGACAGCGCCCAAGTCAGTGAACTCTTTGCTCAAAGCGCTCCCAACAATCCAACGGTGCATTAATTTTCATCGCTCAACAAGCACGATAAAATCACCTTACAGCCAGCATTTTGCTGGCTTTTTTTGTGCACAAACCGTCAATAAATCAAGCATAAACCATACCGTACAGCATACTTATTTTCTTTTGAATATTAATCATTTACGCTAGCGCAAAGGTTTGCGTACACGATAGAATAGGTAATGCCAGTATCTGTGACGGGTTGCTTATAATCTTCGAAAAGACATGGGTAATATTTGACCTAGCTCCCTGTTTTTTCGGTACCCCGTTGTTAGCATGGTAAACAGATAACAATTACAAAAAGTTACATAAAATCCCTACAAAATCCTTATAAGGAGCACCTAATGACCGTTATGGAACATACCAAGGCTGCACAATTAGATCTTACCCAATATGGAATTACCAACGCGACAGAAGTGATCCGTAACCCCAGTTACGAGCTGTTGTTCGCGGAAGAAACTCGCTCAGATTTGGCTGGCTATGAAAAAGGCATCGTGACAGAGCTGGGAGCCGTCGCTGTTGATACGGGTATTTTCACTGGCCGATCACCAAAAGATAAATTTATTGTCAATGACGATACTACCCGCGATACCTTATGGTGGACTTCAGAGCACGCCAAAAATGATAACAAGCCGATCAATCAAGCGGTTTGGAATGACCTAAAATCTCTTGTTACTAAACAGCTATCAGGCAAACGTCTATTCGTTATTGACGGCTATTGTGGTGCTAACCCAGATACTCGTCTCAATATTCGCGTGATTACTGAAGTTGCTTGGCAAGCTCACTTTGTGAAAAATATGTTTATTCGCCCCAGTGAAGAAGAGTTAGCGACTTTTAAAGCTGACTTTGTGGTGATGAACGGCGCGAAATGCACCAATGACAAATGGCAACAACAGGGATTAAATTCAGAAAACTTTACCGTATTTAATCTCACCGAGAAAATGCAGCTGATCGGCGGCACTTGGTACGGCGGTGAGATGAAGAAAGGTATGTTCGCGATGATGAACTACTTCCTTCCATTACAAGGTATCGCCTCAATGCACTGCTCAGCCAATATGGGTAAAGAGGGCGATGTGGCGATTTTCTTCGGTCTATCCGGAACTGGCAAAACCACGCTCTCTACCGATCCGAAACGTGCTTTGATCGGTGATGATGAACATGGCTGGGATGATGACGGCGTGTTTAACTTTGAAGGTGGCTGCTACGCTAAAACTATTAAACTGTCCAAAGAAGCCGAACCCGACATTTATAATGCGATTCGTCGTGATGCATTACTAGAAAACGTCACTGTGCGCGGTGATGGCTCCATCGATTTTGATGATGGGTCTAAGACTGAAAATACCCGTGTCTCTTACCCCATTTACCATATCGAAAACATTGTTAAGCCAGTCTCTAAAGGTGGTCATGCCAATAAAGTGATCTTCCTTTCCGCCGATGCTTTTGGCGTACTGCCTCCAGTATCGAAACTGACCCCTGAGCAGACCAAGTATCATTTCCTATCTGGGTTTACCGCTAAACTAGCGGGTACCGAACGTGGGATAACCGAACCAACCCCTACTTTCTCGGCGTGTTTTGGTGCAGCTTTCCTAACCTTACACCCAACTCAGTACGCCGAAGTACTCGTTAAACGTATGGAACAAGCTGGCGCAGAAGCCTATCTGGTCAATACTGGTTGGAACGGTTCTGGTAAACGTATCTCAATTAAAGATACTCGTGCAATCATTGATGCGATTCTGGATGGTTCGATTGAGCAAGCACAAACCAAATCGATTCCCATCTTTAATCTAGAAATCCCGACCGCTTTACCTGGGGTTGATCCTGCGATTTTGGACCCTCGTGACACTTACGTCGATCCATTACAGTGGGAAAGCAAAGCCAAAGATCTTGCGGCTCGCTTTATCAACAACTTTGCTAAGTATACAGACAACGCGGAAGGCAAAGCATTAGTGAGCGCAGGCCCACAGCTTGATTAAGCGATTATAACTAGACTAGCCCCTCGCAATGAGGGGCTATTTTTGGCTTGAACCGCTACGCAAGATACGCCAAGCTATGCATTCGCATAATGACAGTATGAGAGAATGATGAAAAAACTGCTGACCCTGGGTATCGCGAGTCTTCTTGTCATGACCAGTGGTGTATTATTGCTCTTCGCCCTAGTGCATACTCGCTACCTGACCCCTTGCGCACAATGGTTCGTTAATCAGCTATGGCCACAAACCGTCACTTTCCATCAACTCGAGTATACTTATCCACTGCACTTTCGTTTCATCAATCCAACGCTTTATCTCTCATCCAACCCTTTTCACGCCCAACAAGTAGATATTTGGCTCAACCCCCGTTTACGAAAACAGGGGCGGTGGCAAATTGATAGCCTATTAATCGATGGAGCAAATCTCTCTTCTGGACTACCGAGTTATCAATGGCCTAAGCAGTGGGCACTGCATCAGTTAGCGATACGCAATATTGATTATGTACATCATGATTGGATCATCCGCGGCCTAAGCGGTCAAATAGAGCAACCGCAATGGCCAGCAACGACCCACTCATTACCTTACGGTAAACTGCAGTTATCTGCGGAACAGGTTTATTGGCAAGGTGAAGCGTTAAGTCAATTATTGATTGATGCCGATCATCGAGCGCAACAGAGCACCATTTACGGCTTTTCCTTTGCTTGGCGACAGGCGCTTTTTTCTGGCCAAGCGGAGCAGTATCCACAAGGTTGGTCACTAGTGAATGCCACCATCAATCGCTTAAACATCACCCCAAACTCACCATTACCTCCGCTGGCTTGGCGACAACTTATTGAAAAGCATCTGTTTCATATTAATAGCTTAGATGTTCTTAATAGCGATATTCAGCAAGGTGACGTCACCTTGAATAACGTGAGTTTTTCTCTCGAGAATCTATTACTTACCCCATCTTGGTGGCAGCAAGAAAATGGCTATCTCTCCCTTAATGCCGATAGTCTGCTCTGGCAAAATCAGCAATGGAACGAACCCACGTTTAAACTGGAATTGACTCCCCAAAAAATCACAATCACTGAATTTACCGCCGACTGGCTTGATGGGCATGTTCAATTTAATGGTTTTGTTACCCCAGATGAGCTCTATCTACATCGACTGGCCATCAGCCGAAGTCGCTGGATTCAAGAGCAAATTGGTCAGTTTTCATTACCCAGTCATGCCCTCTCTGCCTTAAAAAACTTACACATTGAACAGTTGAACTTAAATAACTTACAACTGATTCAGTTAGCTGACTCCCCCCATTGGCAACTCTCTGGATTCAACGCTGCTGGGCAAGGGCTGGAATTGAAGCGTCATGGACGATGGGGATTATGGAACGGGCAACTGACTTTAAGTGCTAATAATGCCAGTATTGAACAAACACTAACCTCACAAGCGATTATCGAGGTCAGTAGCCACAATGGCCTTGGGCATATCACTCGAGCTTTTTTCCCTCTCGAACAAGGGTATCTTGATGCGACAGCAAATTGGGATGCCACGACAGCCAGTGCGCCTTGGCAACTCCAATTGCATGCCGATGGCCTACCACTGCAGCTTTTTAACCATTGGGTTCCACTGCCATTAAACGTCGATGCTTTAGCTGAGTTTACTGTTACCGCACAAGGGCTAGCTGGTGATTACCCGATGTTCAGCCACTCCTTAACTGGGCAACTTAATGGCTACTTGCGTCAAGGAACCTTTACTTATCAACATCATGATACGCTGGTGGTTCAACCTTTTGAATCAGATGCCATTCAGCTAACGGCTGACCGAGGACGACTACAACTCCCACCAATCACTCTATCTGGCCCTAAACTGAATGCCAAACTTGACGGAAATATGGATTTATTAACCCCCGATCAAGCAATGCTAGAACTGCATCTGTGGCAAGATTGCACTGAGCATCACTTCGATCTATTACGAGATCAACAGGCGACACAAGTTAACGCGCTATGCCGATCAACGGAGAATCCATCGACAAGATAACTGATCTCACTGATATGGATAGATCACCATGCTCAAGCGAGGAACGATTAAGCTCGAGCGTTATCAATGATCGTCAAATAATCGGGGATGAGCATATAGGTACCAATAAATTCTACCGCATCTTTAGTACCACTACTGATATCCACTTTGACCACAATACGTGCTTTTCTCCCTGAAGCCAGGCGATCAAGATCACCGCTGATCCCATCTAATGAGGTCGATGCAACGGGATTATGCACCACTGGATGCCGATAACGAATACGGCTATCAACCAGCACAATGTCCCCTTGCAGATTACGCTCACGCATTAATAACCAAGCCATTCCCCACCCCGTCAGAGTGGCCAAAGTGAACGCCGAACCAGCGAATAACGTATTGTGAGGATTTAAATTAGGGTTAAGCTGCGCACTGCATTGAAACTGATAACCGGTATACTGTTGGACTTTAATACCCATCTTGTCACTGATCGGAATATGCGTCGCCCAGCGTTCTTGTAACTCTGTACACCACTCTGGTTTACGCAATACATCGGCCATCGGGTCTAGCGGTTTAACCATTTGCTGATGACGCACCGGGCCTCGCTCATCCGTTAAAGGTCCTCGTCGCTCAAAGCCATTTTGTGCATAAAAAGCAATCGCATCTTCGCGAGCATTACACACTAAACGCTTCGCTCCTTCCTGACGAGCTAAAGACTCAAGTGCCACTAACAACAAGGATCCCATCCCTTTGTTACGCGCACTAGACTTCACCGCCATGTAGCGAATTTGCCCTTCACTGTCAGGAGTGATATAGACCCGACCAATCGCAATCGGTCGTCCTCGTCCATCGACAATCATTCGATGATGACTCATGGGATCGTATTCATCACGCTCCGAACCTAAGGGCATTCGCCACGGCTCACGTAGCATCTGCCAACGAAAATGGTAATACTTGTTGAGCTGGTTTTCCGTCTTGGGAGTGATAAGCTTAAACATTGATTCCCTTCCTAAAGCGCTATTTCGCTCAGATTAAACCTGTAACCAAAAAGTCACTGGACCATCGTTAATAAGTGAGACTTGCATATCCTTCGCAAAACGTCCTCGCTGCGTCGGTAAAATGGTCGCACATAGATCTGAAAAATAATCGTACAGGCGTTCCGCTTCTTGTGGTGCAGCCCCACGTGAGAAACCGGCTCGGGTGCCTTTTTTGGTATCAGCAGGCAGCGTAAACTGTGAAACGACCAAAACACTACCACCAACATCTTGCACGCTAAGGTTCATTTTACCGGCTTCATCTTCAAAAACGCGATACTGCGTGACCCGCTCGACCAAACGCTTCGCCTTAGCCTCATCATCATCACGCTCGACTCCCAGTAACACCAATAAACCGCGCTCAATTTGTCCGACGACGTCACCATCGACGCGAACCGCAGCTTCACTCACCCGTTGAATTAAAGCGATCACTTGGATCTCCTTGTGGTTTCTCTGCTAATTTATCTAATCGAGTGGTTGAGTCTACCACGTTAGGCTCGCGCTTCCATTGCTCACTTTCACCTAAAGCGGCAGTAAACTCAGCACCAATCAGTACAATCAACCAACATAAATATACCCAGACGAATAAAATCGGTATCGCTGCGAGTGCGCCATAAATCAATTGATAAGACGGAAATTGGGTAATATAAGCGGCAAAGGCTTTTTTGCTTAACTCAAACAACAAAGCGGCAACAAATGCTCCGGATAGAGCGTGAACGAGGCGAACTTTTTTATTGGGAACCAAAACATACAAACCCACAAAAGCAAAAAAGGACAATAAAAAAGGCAATCGGCTTAAAAACAATCGAAAAACACCGCTAAACGCTTCACTTTCCACCAATTTCAAAGACGTTACATAGGAGGTCACCGCAATGCTCGTGCCGACAAGAATCGGCCCTAAGGTCAAAATCATCCAATACATAGAAAATGAAAAGACGACCCGCCGCTTATTGCGTACTCGCCAAATAAAATTCATATTCTTATCGATATTTGAGATCAGCATTAACGCGGCAATAAATAAGAAGGCCCCACCAACAGCGGTCATTTTTCCCGTATTAGCAACAAACTGCAGTAAAGCGTTACTAACCGCATCGCCGGCCGCAGGAACAAAGTGAGTGATCACAAACTCTTGGATAATTTCCCCTACATTATCAAAAATGGCAAACGAGGAAAGAATGGATAACAGCACCGTTAACATCGGCACAAGGGACAATAAAGTAATATAAGCTAAATAGCCGGCATTAATATTGATTCGGTCATGATTCATTCGGTTGAATAAATAACGAACAAACCGCACGCTTTGCTTAAATAACATCTCTAGGGCCAAAATCTCACTCCTACGTTGTGCTGTCCACTATGCTAGTGTACTGAAAAATTGACGCTATTGCCTCTCCACCATCACAACATCTTATGTCAGGATATCCTTAAACGCATCATCCAACGCTTCATTTCCCCTTGATTAGACATCACTCTCACACCAAGCCAACTCGCGATATAAAAAAACCCTTAGCCTTTACAGGATAAGGGTTTTCACTGCCATTATGACCATTAATTAGCCACGAGAAGCACGTTTACGCTCGTTTTCGGTTAGGTGTTTCTTACGAATACGAATGCTCTTTGGCGTCACTTCAACCAATTCATCATCATCAATGAACTCAAGTGCCTGCTCAAGAGTAAATTTAATCGCAGGGGTTAGCACCTGAGCTTCGTCCGTACCAGAAGCACGTACGTTGGTCAGCTGCTTACCTTTTAGACAGTTTACGGTTAGATCGTTAGAACGATTATGAATGCCGATCACTTGACCTTCGTAGACTTCGTCAGCATGCTCAGTAAACAAGCGACCACGCTCTTGCAAGTTAAACAATGCGTAAGTTAATGCCTTACCCGTTGCATTAGAAATCAGCACGCCATTGACTCGCTGACCAATATCACCACCTTTGTGAGGGCCATAATGATCAAACGTATGATAAAGCAAACCTGAACCTGACGTTAATGTCATAAACTCAGTTTGGAAACCAATCAGTCCACGAGAAGGCATCACAAAGTCTAAACGAACTCGGCCTTTACCGTCTGGCGACATATCTTTCATCTCGCCTTTACGTAGACCAATTTTCTCCATGATCCCGCCTTGATGCTCTTCCATCACGTCGATAGTCACGGTCTCAAACGGTTCCATTAACTGGCCATTTTCTTCTTTAAGAATAACTTCTGGGCGTGAAACCGCTAATTCAAAGCCTTCGCGACGCATGTTTTCGATCAAGATAGAAAGGTGTAATTCACCACGACCAGAAACACGGAATTTATCGGGATCTTCGGTTTGCTCTACACGAAGTGCCACGTTATGCACTAACTCTTTCTCAAGACGCTCAAGAATATTACGTGAAGTAACGAACTTACCTTCTTTACCGGCAAAAGGAGAAGTATTTACTTGGAAAGTCATGGTCACTGTAGGCTCATCAACGCTCAATGGTGGTAATGCTTCAACGGCATTAACATCACAAATCGTATCCGATATCTTCAACTCACCCAATCCAGTAACCGCGACGATATCACCAGCAGTGGCCAGTTCGGTTTCCGTACGTTGTAAACCAAGGTATCCGAGTACAGTACCGACTTTACCGTTGCGTTTTTTACCATCAGCAGAAATAACCGTTACTTGTTGGTTAGCTTTTACGCTACCACGAGTCACACGGCCCACACCGATAACGCCAACGTACGAGCTATAATCAAGTTGTGAAATTTGCATCTGTAATGGACCAGAAAGATCCACTTGTGGAGGCTCCACATTATCGACGATGGCTTGGAACAATGGTTCCATGTTTTCACCAATAACACCTTCTTCTAAGGTCGCCCAACCGTTCAGTGCTGAAGCATAAACCACTTGGAAATCCAACTGTTCATCACTTGCACCTAGATTATCAAACAAGTCAAACACTTGATCCATTACCCAGTCAGGGCGAGCACCTGGACGGTCAATTTTATTGATAACGACAATCGGCTTTAAGCCATGAGCAAAAGCTTTTTGAGTCACAAAGCGTGTTTGTGGCATAGGACCATCAACAGCATCGACAATCAAGCAAACACAATCAACCATAGACATAATACGCTCAACTTCACCACCGAAGTCAGCGTGTCCAGGGGTGTCTACGATGTTAATACGGTAATCGTGCCAATTGATCGCGGTATTTTTGGCAAGAATCGTAATACCACGTTCTTTTTCAATATCGTTCGAGTCCATGACTCGCTCTTCAGCGTCACCGCGAGACTCTAAGGTACCCGACTGCTGGAGTAGTTTATCCACCAAGGTCGTTTTGCCGTGGTCAACGTGCGCGATGATCGCGATGTTTCTTAGTTTTTCAATTTGTGGAGTAGCCATGGAGTTTTGCTTCACTTATTTTACACAGATAGCTCGTTTCTACGGGAGTGCACAAACGTAGCCAAAATTTTCGTTAAAAAAATGGTCAATAATGTACCAGATTTTGGCGAAAAACCTAGAAAAATGTGATCTATCACGCTCAATATTGTCCCATTACATCCTAGTCGTCGTTCCAGCTTAATTCAAACCCGATCCCCACACAGAAATGAAGATTGACAAAGCCATGAATAATCGGCTGAATGAACAAGCTTTGTTAGCCGTAGTGAGCAACGCTACCGTATTGCACCACAAAAGTGCAATACGTGATCTTTTTGGTGCAACAATACGCACCAAACTCACCCATCAAAACACAAGCAATTGATTTTATGGACAATAAAAACTGGCACGATTATCGCTTAGATAAATACAGTACGGATTAAGCTTGATGAAAAAACATTAATCTGTGCTGATTTCATTTTGATTCGAGCCCAAACCGCTTTATTTAACACTGGAGGTTATCCAAGATGTCAGTAGAAAACGTACTATCGCTGATCCAAGAAAACGAAGTTAAGTTTGTTGACTTACGCTTTACCGATACAAAAGGTAAAGAGCAACATATCTCTATTCCTGCTCACCAAATCGACGCAGACTTCTTCGAAGAAGGTAAGATGTTCGATGGTTCATCAGTTGCTGGCTGGAAAGGAATCAATGAATCTGACATGGTGATGATGCCTGACGCATCCAGTGCCGTGCTTGACCCATTTACCGATGATGTCACTCTCAATATTCGTTGTGACATTCTTGAACCAGCCACGATGCAAGGCTACGACCGTGACCCACGCTCTATTGCTAAGCGTGCCGAAGATTATATGCGTTCAACCGGTATCGCAGATACCGTTCTTGTCGGCCCAGAGCCAGAATTTTTCCTCTTTGATGACGTAAAATATACCAACAACATGTCTGGTGCGTCATTCAAGATTGACGATATCGAAGCGGCTTGGAATACAGGTGCAGAAATTGAAGGTGGTAACAAAGGTCACCGTCCAGGCGTAAAAGGCGGTTACTTCCCTGTTGCTCCAGTCGATTCATCACAAAACATCCGCTCTGCGATGTGCTTGATCATGGAAGAAATGGGCTTAGTCGTTGAAGCACATCACCATGAAGTGGCCACCGCAGGTCAAAACGAAATCGCGACTCGATTTAACACGTTGACCACAAAAGCAGACGAGATCCAAATTTACAAATACGTTGTACATAACGTTGCTCATGCGTTTGGCAAAACCGCGACCTTTATGCCTAAACCTCTCGTTGGTGATAATGGGTCAGGTATGCACGTACACCAATCACTAGCAAAAGATGGCGTCAATTTATTTGCGGGTGACAAATACGGCGGTCTCTCTGATCTTGCCCTGTATTATATTGGCGGTATTATCAAACACGCCCGTGCTATTAACGCTTTCGCTAACCCATCAACTAACTCGTACAAACGTCTTGTTCCAGGGTTTGAAGCACCAGTTATGCTTGCTTATTCAGCGCGTAACCGCTCTGCATCGATCCGTATCCCTGTCGTGCCAAGCCCGAAAGCGCGTCGTATCGAAGCTCGCTTCCCAGACCCAGCAGCAAACCCATACCTTGCGTTCGCTGCACTGCTAATGGCAGGCCTTGATGGTATCAAAAATAAAATTCATCCTGGTGAAGCAATGGATAAAGATTTGTACGACTTACCAGCAGAAGAAGCCGCTGAGATTCCCAAAGTCGCCGAATCTTTAGAAGTCGCGCTAAAAGCACTTGACGAAGATCGTGAGTTCCTGACCGTAGGTGGCGTGTTCTCTGATGATTTCATTAACTCTTATATTGCTCTGAAATCAAAAGATGTTGAGCGTGTCAACATGGCCGTTCATCCACTTGAGTTTGAACTTTATTATTCGGTGTAATCAGCACCTAATGTAAATCTCAGCTTATTTTGCAACGTAATTCTAGGCTCGCCTCGCAGGCGGGCCTTTTGTTTATTTGGCTTTCTTTCTATTCACTTTAACATCGTCATCGTCTAACCAAACAGGAGCATAACCGTCAAACCTAATACCTAATTCGGTGCTCACTAGCTCCATTGCACCATTTCTGAGCAAATAAGCCGTAAAATATGAGGTAAAAAATGAATCCGATATTTATCGTGTGTTTACTGATCTACAGCGTGCTGTTGCCAATCACCTGTCATGCACAAACGGCGTACGTTTGGGAAGATGAACACGGGATTGTTCATTTTAGTGATTTTGCTCAGAGCCCACATGCTCAATTAATTACCTTATCAGTCGACGATCATCTTGCTCCCGAGCCTCAATTTAGTGAAGCAATACCAATCGATGACCCCCTACCAAGTAAAACCTCTCAACCTAGCCGCTCCGAGTTGCCAGCCTTAGCACTACAGATAATCTCGCCACTTGATCAACAAACGATTCGTGATAACCAAGGACGAATTAAAGTTGTCGTTGAGTTAAGTCACCCTTTGACAACCCATCAGCACCTACAACTGATGCTTAATAACCAAGCCTATGGTGCGCCTAATACGCAAAATTATTGGGAGTTAAAAAATATCGATCGAGGTGAACATCGTTTGATGATTCAAGCAATTGAAAACGGCAAGGTTATTGCATCAACTAAGTCAGTAACGGTTTATTTACATCGAGCTGCGCGGCATTAATCGGTCATTGTATGATCTCATACTGAGTGAACAAACCATAGCAAGCTGATATCTCATGCTTTATCAATGCAAAAGGGTGACAACACCTCGTCAGCCAATGCCGCGATAACTGGCAGCCATGAGAAATGAAGATTCTCGCTCTTATTTAAGCTTTTGCTTTTTATTCCGTTGCGCCATACTGAACTATCGGCCGCACCAAACTGGTGCAATGTATCAATGGGTAATAGGATGCCGCTGTGAATCTAGACCGAAGTGAAGCGATATTAAATAATCTCGTCACCGCAACGTTGTTACTCGATGAGAACTTATCTGTTCGTTATGCTAACCCTGCGGCGGAGCAACTCTTCTCGCAAAGTGCTAAACGTATTCTTCATCAATCATTGTCTGCACTCGTACAACATGCCTCGCTTGATCTCGCTTTATTAACTCAACCATTACAAAGCGGACAAAGTATTACCGACAGTGACGTCACGTTTGTAGTGGATGGCAAACCACTGATGCTAGAAGTCACGGTAAGCCCTTTCTCATGGCAAAAAGAGCTCATGCTATTGGTTGAAATGAGGAAGATTGGTCAACAGCGACGTTTAACACAAGAACTCAACCAACATGCTCAGCAACAAGCAGCAAAGTTATTGGTGCGAAGTTTGGCCCATGAAATTAAAAATCCGTTAGGAGGATTACGCGGCGCAGCGCAACTACTCGAGAGAATGCTTCCTAATCGTGAACTAACTGAATATACGCAAATCATTATTGAACAAGCCGATCGTTTAAGAACGCTAGTCGACAGGCTACTTGGCCCCCAAAAACCTGGAAAAAAAACGCATGAGAATTTACATGTTATTCTAGAAAAAGTAAGGCAATTGATTGAATTGGAAACAACCCACTCAATCACCATTGAAAGAGATTATGATCCGAGTCTACCTGAGCTATTGATGGATACCGATCAAATTGAACAAGCACTATTAAATATTGTTAGTAACGCTGCGCAAATTCTCGCTCACCAACCTTATGGAATGATTACGCTGCGTACCAGAACCGTGCATCAAGCCAATATTCACGGTCATCGTCATAAATTGGCCGCTAAAATTGAAATCATCGACAATGGTCCTGGCATCCCTCTTGAATTACAAGATACCTTATTTTATCCCATGGTGAGTGGCCGAGAAGGAGGAACAGGACTAGGACTGTCCATCTCACAAAACCTCATTGATCAACACAATGGAAAAATTGACGTTGAAAGCTGGCCAGGGCGTACCGCATTTACCATTTATTTACCCATTTAACCTGACCAGGATCCGGTCGAATAAAAAGGAGAACAAACATGAGCAAAGGATACGTCTGGGTGGTTGATGATGATAGCTCAATCCGCTGGGTTCTCGAAAAAACCTTAGCCGCAGCCAATATAAAATGTGAAACTTTTTCTGATGCAGAAAGTGTCCTAATGGCGTTAGAAAGAGAAACACCAGATGCACTGATCTCTGATATTCGAATGCCTGGCATGGATGGTATTGAGCTACTTAACCAAGTCCATTCTCGTACGCCTGAATTACCGATCATTATTATGACGGCTCATTCTGATTTAGATGCAGCCGTGAATGCGTATCAGAAAGGCGCTTTTGAATATCTCGCCAAACCTTTTGACGTCGATGAAGCCGTTACCTTAGTCGAACGAGCGATGGCACACGGACAAGAGCAGCGCACGACTCAAGTACAGCACACAATCTCAACCTATAGATCACCTGAAATTATTGGCGAAGCACCGGCGATGCAAGAGGTGTTTCGAGCGATTGGCCGACTTTCCCGTTCCTCCATCTCGGTACTGATTAATGGAGAGTCAGGAACAGGTAAAGAATTGGTCGCTCATGCTTTACATCGTCATAGTCCTAGAGCACAAAAACCATTTATCGCCCTTAATATGGCTGCCATTCCGAAGGACTTGATTGAATCCGAACTGTTTGGACACGAAAAAGGGGCTTTCACTGGAGCAAATAGTGTTCGTCAAGGGCGCTTTGAACAGGCCAACGGGGGAACTCTCTTCCTTGACGAAATTGGTGATATGCCACTTGATATACAAACACGATTATTACGAGTCCTTTCTGACGGACAATTTTATCGCGTTGGTGGACACCTAGCTTTAAAAGTTGATGTTCGCATTGTGGCTGCAACCCATCAACACTTAGAAAAATTAGTTCAACAAGGAAAATTTCGTGAAGACTTATTTCATCGCCTTAATGTGATCCGAATTCACATTCCGGCTTTACGTGAACGGCGACAAGATATTGAAAAACTGACTAAACATTTTTTAGCATTAGCAGCAAAAGAGCTCAGTGTAGAAATGAAAACATTGCATCCTAAGAGTGTTGAAATTCTTAATCGCTTGGATTGGCCAGGTAATGTAAGGCAACTAGAAAATATGTGCCGATGGCTGACAGTAATGGCCAGCGGCAGTGAAGTTTTGCCAAGCGACTTTCCGCCAGAGCTACTCCAACAACGTAAAGCAGTAGAAACAACAACGGATATACATTGGCAAGCTCAGCTTGAGGTCTGGGCAAGATCCGCATTAGCGGCTGGTGAAACCGATCTTTTAACCCATGCTCAACCAGAATTTGAACGTATCCTATTAGAGGTAGCGCTCGATCATACTCACGGCCATAAACAAGAGGCAGCTAAAGTATTAGGCTGGGGACGCAACACCTTAACGCGTAAATTAAAAGAGCTTTACTCGTAAGCTATCAACACTTTCAGTAAACAATAACAAAATAAAGATGAATTGTGCAGATTCCCAAGCTCGTCTTACTGACAGACATGCGTTTGGTTTTTATACTTGATTGACAATATGACTTGGAAAAATGCCATGATAACCAAAAACTTCCCTCTTACCGATTTACATCGCCATTTAGATGGCAACATACGCACTCAAACCATTCTTGACCTAGGTCGTAAGTTTAATATCGCACTGCCTGCCAATACGGTAGAAGGCTTAACACCTTATGTACAAATCGTTGAAGCAGAGCCTTCGTTAGTCGCTTTCCTATCCAAATTGGACTGGGGAGTTGCGGTACTAGGTGATTTAGAGGCATGCCGTAGAGTCGCCTATGAGAATGTAGAAGATGCTTTACGTGCTCAGATTGATTATACCGAATTACGATTTTCACCTTACTACATGGCCATGAAACATAATCTTCCTATTGCTGGTGTCGTTGAAGCCGTCGTGGATGGTGTACAAGCTGGGGTTCGCGACTTCGGGATTCAAGCTAATCTGATTGGTATTATGAGCCGAACTTTCGGAACCGATGCATGCCAGAAAGAATTAGAGGCGATTCTTAGCCAAAAAGATCATATTGTCGCAGTCGATCTTGCTGGTGATGAATTAGGACAACCTGGAGAGCGCTTTGTCCAACATTTTAAACAAGTTAAAGATGCAGGGTTACATGTCACAGTACACGCTGGAGAAGCCGCTGGTCCTGAAAGTATGTGGCAGGCGATTAAAGAATTAGGGGCTACACGTATTGGCCATGGCGTCAAAGCGATTAACGATCCCAAGCTGATGGATTATCTGGCAAAACATCATATTGGTATTGAATCTTGTCTAACATCTAATATTCAAACCAGTACGGTTGAAAGCTTAGAGAAACACCCAATTAAACTCTTTTTAAATCACGGTATCTTGGCTTGCCTTAACACAGATGACCCTGCTGTAGAAGGTATAGAACTTCCTCACGAATATCTGATCGCGGCGCCTAAAGCGGGCCTTAGTAACGAACAGATTTATCAGGCACAGAAGAATGGTGTAACACTTGCCTTCTTATCTGAAAGTGAAAAACAGACGTTAATAAACAAAGTCGCCGCACGCCACTAGGCCAATATAAAAAAGGCCAATAATATAAAAAATAAAAAAGATCGAAACATTCGATCTTTTTTATTGAAATTTAATCAGGTGCGTAACGCAAAAAAGCCGCTAATAAATTAGCGGCTTTTCAAATAGTGGCGGAGAGATAGGGATTTGAACCCTAGGATAGCTATTAACCATCGCCGGTTTTCAAGACCGGTGCTTTCAACCACTCAGCCATCTCTCCACAATTTTTAATCCACAAGAAAATAATATTTGCTCATGGTCGGCCGCTTATTAAGCGGCAAAATTAAAGCCTGGCGATGTTCTACTCTCACATGGGGAGACCCCACACTACCATCGACGCTGTTTCGTTTCACTTCTGAGTTCGGCATGGAATCAGGTGGGTCCAAAACGCTATGGTCGCCAAGCAAAT
>NZ_VHTC01000027.1:0-39300 GCF_013048685.1 Vibrio sp. A8-1 | reverse complement strand
AATTCTAGCGAGTTAATTTGAAGAGTCAAACACTTTTTCAAATTTTCTTTTTTAGAAGCTTTCCCTCAACCAACACTGCCTGAAGCCTTGCGGCGTCTGCCGTGTCAGTGAGGGCGCATTATAGGGAGTTCGTTTGGCTTGGCAAGTGCTTTTTATCAAAATATCTTTAAAAAACGCACAAGCGACCAATTATTGAACATCACTGTACGCGTTTTAATCAATCGATGTCTTTTCTCATATAAACGCATAAGCATCGGCGAACATCCGCTCGCTGATTGCTTGTTTATGTTGGGTAAATTGATCTCTCGCTGCACCCGCCATATCAAATCTACCTGCTATATAGATATCAAATTCTGCTAATGAGTCAAAATCTGCCATCACCGCTTGTAATACATTGCCAATTTTGCCTGACCATTCTGCCGGTGCTTTTTCAACAACAGGAACAAAGTGAACATGGGCATATTGATCTGTTATCGTTTGTAGCTCTTGCAAAGCATAGAGCTGCGCTTCATCTCTGGCTCCCCAATAAAGATAAATCGGTGTGATATTGCCCAGTGCTAGACAGCGATCTAAAATCGAGCGAACATAACTAAATCCTGTGCCGCCTGCGATCAAGAGTAATGGTCGTTTCGCATCTTCTTGTAACCATGCCTCTCCGTGAGGCGCATCGATCGTTACTTCGCCTTGCTGTTCAAGTACTTGTTGCATAACCTGCACCACTTCCTGTGCGTAAGCATTATGTTCGGCAGCGCCAATATGAAGTTCCAGCTCTCCATTATCACGGCATGGACTACTGGCTATTGAGAAAGGCCGCTTATCTTTTTCACCCATTACCACCATAAGGTACTGGCCGGCTTTAAAAGCAACTGGTGTAGTCGGTTGCAGTAAAATCTGATAGGTATGATTGGCCAAAGGCTGAATCAACTTCACTTTACATTGAATGGTCATGACTTCCTCTTCCTTACTTAACCAAAGTAAGTGCTATATGACGTAAAAAGACTGAGCCAGTAACCTTTTACCCCAGCGACCTTTTCTTGGTAGGCATCCTTGCTGAGGTGATGACTGACTTCACCGATAAAAATAATGAATGTTTGATAACCAGACCTGACAAATACGCAGGCGATAGGTTAATCGATCTTTAACAAAGGCCACATTTGATCGACTTTAGCAACTAACTGAGGATCCTTCTTAATCGGAGTCCCCCATTCACGCTCGACTTCTCCAGCAAATTTATTAGTGGCATCGAAACCTAACTGACTGGCAAAGGTATTGTGATTCTTATCGCTCACCGTATCACGTGCAGGATCCATACGGGTGGTAATCGCCCAGATAACATCATTCCAATCACGAACATTAACATCATCATCACAAAGTACCACAAATTTAACGTGAGCAAACTGAGATAAAAACTGCCATACCGCTTCAAGTATCCGTTGAGATTGTCCAGCTTGGGCTTTTTCCATTGCCACGAGCGCAAATTGATTGTGAGCACTTTCAGGCAAATACAGATCGATCACTTGTGGATACTGCTCTTTGAAGACCGTAATGTCCTGTTCTGTTAACGATGCAAAGGTATTGGATGGATTGGGTTTATCACTGACTGATTCTGCTGGCCATTTACGAGTAGCATCTAAGCCCATTTTAGAACCCAATCCCACCACCGGCGAAGCAAAATCTAGCGAATCGATGGGGGTATTTTCAATCATCAAACTGTCGCGAACCGGATCCATATGCTCACACATCGCTTGAATGACCGACGACCAATTTCGAGCATCAACGCTTTCATCACAGACAATCACAAACTTCGTATACATAAATTGACGGAGAAAGGACCAAACTCCCATCATTACTCGCTTAGCATGACCTGGATATTGTTTTTTAATCGTGACTATCGCCATGCGATACGAGCAACCTTCCGGAGGCAAATAGAAATCAACAATTTCAGGAAACTGTTTTTGTAGTATCGGGACAAACACCTCATTTAATGCAACCCCTAGCACGGCAGGCTCATCAGGTGGGCGCCCGGTGTAAGTACTGTGATAAATCGGTTGTTGGCGCATGGTTACATGAGTAACCGTAAAGACGTGATGACGCTCAACTTCATTGTAATAACCGGTATGGTCACCATAAGGTCCTTCGTCAGCAAACTCATTAGGGTCAATATAACCTTCAAGGACAATTTCAGCACTCGCAGGGACCTCTAAGTCATTACTCACCGATTTAACCACTTCTGTTTTGCTACCACGTAATAAACCAGCAAAAGCATATTCAGATAGCGTATCAGGCACCGGAGTAACCGCACCAAGAATCGTTGCAGGATCAGCGCCAAAAGCGACCGAAATAGGGAAAGGCTCTCCCGGATGTGTTTCCATCCAATCTCGCAGATCGAGTGCACCACCACGATGCGCTAACCAACGCATAATAACTTTATTTTTAGCAATTTTTTGTTGACGGTAAATGCCTAAGTTCTGACGTTTTTTATTGGGGCCACGAGTAATAGTTAACCCCCAAGTTAATAAAGGAGCAACGTCATTAGGCCAACAGCTCATTACCGGAATATTATCTAAATTAACCTGTTCACCCTGCCAGATGATTTGTTGGCATGGTGCTTTTCGTAAACGCTTAACGGGCATATTAAGTACTTGCCGGAAAACGGGCAGCTTATCTAAGGCATCTTTAAAACCACGCGGAGGCTCAGGCTCTTTAAGATAAGCGAGCAATTTACCAACCTCACGCAAATCCTGTACACTTTCTCGGCCCATCCCCATGGCAACACGTTCGGGAGTACCAAATAAATTGGTCAATACTGGCAAGTCATAGCCAATTGGATTTTCAAATAACAGCGCGGGTCCGCCCGCTCGCAGTGTACGGTCACTGATTTCGGTCATTTCATAATGAGGATCAACCGGATGAGCAACGCGTTTTAACTCACCACGCTGTTCAAGATAGTCAATAAAATCACGTAAATCCTTAAAATTCATAAGCTTTCTTGTCGTTGATTACCTTGAACTTAGTATAACAAAAAAGCGCTTTATTTCAGCGCTCTTTCCACCATCTCTTTGTCTATTTAGTTAAAATCAGCTTACGAGGTTGGATTTTTCCAAAAAAAAACACCACGCTAATAGTGTGGTGTTTTAGAGGATTTTACTTCACTTTATTGACGGCGCATCGCATCAAAGAATTCATCGTTGGTTTTGGTCATTGCCAACTTATCAATCAGGAATTCCATCGCATCAGTTTCACCCATTGGATGAACAATCTTACGTAGAATCCACATTTTTTGCAGCTCATCCGTCTTCGTGAGCAACTCTTCGCGGCGCGTACCTGAACGGTTAAAATCTATCGCTGGGAAGACGCGTTTTTCAGCAATTTTACGATTAAGGTGCAGTTCCATGTTACCTGTCCCTTTAAATTCTTCGTAAATCACTTCATCCATTTTTGAGCCTGTATCGACAAGAGCGGTAGCAATAATGGTTAAGCTGCCTCCCTCTTCAACATTACGCGCTGCACCAAAGAAACGTTTAGGACGATGCAAAGCGTTAGCGTCAACACCACCCGTCAGTACTTTACCTGATGAAGGGACAACCGTATTGTAAGCACGAGCTAAACGGGTAATGGAGTCGAGTAAGATAACGACATCTTTTTTATGCTCAACCAAACGCTTGGCTTTTTCGATTACCATATCAGCCACTTGTACGTGACGCGATGCTGGTTCATCAAAGGTAGAAGCAATCACTTCACCTTTAACAAGGCGTTGCATTTCCGTGACTTCTTCTGGGCGTTCATCAATCAGTAATACCATCAAAACACACTCAGGGTGATTGTTAGCAATACTCTGGGCAATATTTTGCAATAACATGGTCTTACCCGCTTTTGGCGGAGCAACAATCAAACCACGCTGTCCTTTACCAATCGGAGCGGCAAGATCAAGAACTCGAGCAGTAATGTCTTCCGTAGAACCATTACCACGTTCCATCACCATGCGTTCATTAGCATGTAAAGGTGTTAAGTTTTCGAAAAGAATTTTGTTGCGGGCGTTGTCAGGTTTGTCGTGGTTAACCGTGTTCACTTTAAGCAGTGCGAAGTAACGTTCACCTTCTTTGGGTGGACGGATTTTCCCAGCAATCGAGTCACCCGTGCGCAAATTAAAGCGACGAATTTGGCTCGGTGACACATAGATGTCGTCAGGGCCAGCCAAGTAGGAGCTGTCTGCACTGCGTAAGAAACCAAAACCGTCTTGAAGAATTTCCAAGACCCCGTCGCCAAAAATATCTTCACCGCCTTTTGCATGTGCTTTAAGGATAGCGAAGATGATGTCTTGTTTTCTTAGACGCGCGAGGTTTTCAAGGCCTAGGCTCTCACCAAGTTTCACAAGATCAGACACAGGTCTGCTCTTCAATTCTGTTAGATTCATTGTGGTGGATACTTGTTTAGTCAAAATAGGATCTATTTTCTAGTTAAGATGGATTTGGTCTCAGGATTGACCAAGAAGTGAACACTTGTTTAATTAACGTGCGATAAACTAACACTAAAAATAAGCGTAGTCTAGAAAATGTTTTTTGCAAAAGAAAACCGCACGTGAGGTGCGGTTTTACACTTTGCGCTACAGATTGGCGTCCAAAAACTCTTTCAATTGAGTTTTAGACAACGCGCCAACTTTAGTTGCTGCAACACTACCATCTTTGAATAAAAGAAGGGTAGGAATACCGCGAATACCGAACTTAGGTGGCGTTCCTGCATTGTGGTCGATATTCAATTTACCGATAGTGAGTTTGCCTTGGTACTCTTCAGCGATTTCATCAAGAATCGGGGCGATCATTTTACATGGTCCGCACCATTCTGCCCAAAAATCGACTAGAACCAGGCCTGCAGCTTTGATCACATCGTTCTCAAAACTTTCATCAGAAAGCTGCAAAATTTTATCACTCATCTTCCACTCCAATGTGTTTTTCTGAACTGGTTGCATAACAACCAGTAAATTAGATGCTCTATTGGAATGTATTTACTTCCGTATTGCAAGTGTAAGCTGATATTCTATAGCAATGAAAAAGACACACATCACAGAGCAAAAGTTCGCCGACTTCGGTTTACACCCGCAAGTCATTGAAGGATTGGATAAAAAAGGGTTTGAATATTGTACCCCGATCCAAGCCTTGGCGTTGCCGGTCCTGCTCACCGGCCAAGACATTGCAGGCCAGGCCCAAACGGGTACTGGTAAAACCCTTGCGTTTCTTACTGCTACCTTCAATCACTTACTGACGACCCCTGAAGCGGAAGGACGAAAACCTAACCAGCCTCGGGCAATCATCATGGCCCCGACGCGTGAATTAGCGATTCAGATTTATAACGATGCAGAATCATTAATTGCAACTACGGGCATAAAAACCGCGCTAGCGTATGGTGGTGAAAGCTACGATAAGCAACTGGCTAAAATTCAAGAAGGCGTCGATGTATTAATCGGTACCACCGGACGTATCATCGATTTCTATAAACAAAAAGCGTTCAACCTTAACCATATTCAAGCCGTTGTGTTGGACGAAGCCGATCGGATGTTTGATTTAGGCTTTATTAAAGATATCCGTTTCTTATTCCGCCGTATGCCCGAGCCTAAAGAACGTCTCAATATGCTCTTTTCTGCTACGTTGTCTTATCGTGTTCAGGAACTGGCCTTTGAGCACATGCATAATCCTGAGCATGTGGTCGTGGAAGCGACGCAAAAAACCGGTCACCGCATTAAAGAAGAGCTGTTCTACCCTTCAAATGAACATAAAATGGCCCTTTTACAAACCATTATTGAAGAAGAATGGCCAGATAAAGCGATTGTTTTTGCCAATACGAAGCATCGCTGTGAACAGGTTTGGGGAAGTTTAGCCGCTGACGGACATCGAGTGGGTCTATTGACGGGTGATGTACCCCAGAAAAAACGTGAACGTATCTTAGAACAATTTACCCAAGGTGAATTGGACATTTTGGTCGCTACCGATGTTGCTGCTCGTGGATTGCATATTCCTTTAGTGACTCATGTTTTTAACTATGATTTACCTGATGATAGCGAAGATTATGTCCACCGTATTGGCCGGACAGGTCGAGCGGGAGAAAGTGGTTCTTCGATCAGTTTTGCCTGTGAAGAGTACGCCGTCAATCTACCTGCGATTGAAGAGTATATTGAGCACTCGATTCCGATGTCGGATTACGATCCAACCGCGCTATTGACTGATTTACCCAAGCCATTAACTCTGCGTTCTTCATCGCAGCAACGTCGGACTAACACCACAGGATCACGTTCAGGTAACCGAAAGCCACAACGTCGTCCACGTGCACCACGACCGAAAAAGGATTCGTAATTTATCTATGAGTCACCACACTTCTTCACCGCTCTATGCGGCTATCGACCTAGGTTCTAACAGCTTTCATATGTTGGTGGTTCGTCACGTCGATGGCAGTGTGCAAACCCTAGCGAAAATTAAACGCAAGGTTCGCTTAGCTGCTGGATTGGATGAACAGAATGCATTAAGTCAAGAAGCGATGCAGCGTGGCTGGGATTGTTTAAGTTTGTTTGCCGAGCGCCTACAAGACATTCCTGCACCACACATTAAGATTGTCGGTACCGCGACGCTACGCACGGCCATCAATGCTGAACAATTCTTGCAAAAAGCAAATGCTATTTTAGGTCATCCTATCGAAGTCATTACCGGGGAAGAAGAAGCGGCAACCATTTATAAAGGTGTAGCTCATACCTCTGGAGGAATGGGTCGGCGATTAGTGGTTGATATTGGTGGTGCTAGCACAGAGTTGATTATTGGTGAAGGGTTTGAAGCTAATGCGTTAACTAGCTTAAAAATGGGCTGTGTCACGTGGCTAGAGCGACATTTTAAAGATCGCCAACTCAATACCAGTAACTTTAACAATGCCATTTATGCGGCAAAGCAAATGCTAGACCCCATCTTGGATACTTATCGCCAATTGGGTTGGAATGTCTGCGTCGGAGCCAGTGGTACCGTTCAAGCGCTACAAGAGATCATGCTGGCACAAGGGATGGATGAAATCATCACCCTACCGAAACTCAAACGCTTGCAAAAGCAAGCGATGCTAGCGGATCACCTTGAAGAATTGGATATTGAAGGTTTAACTTTAGAACGTGCTTTAGTCTTTCCGAGCGGCTTATCGATCTTAATCGCTATTTTTGAGTCACTCAATATTGAAGCCATGACACTGGCCGGTGGCGCGTTACGTGAAGGGTTAGTCTATGAGATGGTCGATACTCTTCGTCAAGAGGACATCCGCGCTCGCACGATTCAAAGTATCCAAAAACGCTATCAGATTGACCGTCAATACGCTCAACAGGTGGCCACTCTCGCCAGTCGACTGCTTGCCCAGTGTGGCGGAGAGAGCTGGGCTCCTGAACCACAAGCGGAAATGTTATTACGCAGTGCTGCACAATTGCATGAAATTGGTTTAGCGATTGATTTTCGCAAAGGGGGCGAGCACAGCGCGTACTTGCTACAACATCTCGATTTACCCGGTTACACCCGTGCGCAAAAACAATATTTAGCCGAGCTCACCCGTCGTTACCGAGAACAACTGACCTCACTACCCGAGCAGCATGCTCTTTCTGGAACCACGGGAAAACGTTTATTACGTTTGTTGCGTTTGGCGGTGCTGCTCAGTCACCGACGTCATCCGGCCTTAGAGCCTGAAGTGCTGCTTGAGGCGCAAGGCGATAATTTAACGTTAACCATCAATCAACAGTGGTTACAAGACAATCCACTCACTCGTAGTGAATTGGAACTGGAAGCTAACCGTCAAACCGACATTGGTTGGCCATTAACGATCAATAGCGACCAGTAGCGCGAGCACTCCGTCAACTCATCCTACCCCCGACGACTCAGGGGTAGGATGATTTATTGGCACTGATTCAATAAAGCACGCAATTTCAAAGGCTTGATTGGCTTAGCCATAAAACTAAAACCTCCAGCTTGAATGCCTTCGACAACGTCTGGGTTACGATCAGCACTGATGATCACCCCAAAAAAACAATCGCCTAACCTTAAGCGGCACTGTTGTAAAACTTCTAAGCCGGTTCGGCCATGATCGAGTCGATAGTCGGATAAAATAACATCAGGAACCCATTGCTGTTCTAATGCTTGCAAGCTTGACAACAAATCAACGGCGGTTTTTACCTCACAGCCCCAACGCTCTAATAATTGTCGCATCCCGACTAAAATATCCGGCTCATTATCAACGCATAACACTCGCAGATAGCTCAGATCAGATAACGTTTCCGTCGCTTTCAGCCTAGGCGTTGGTACAGAGATCGCTTGCGAACGAGGTAAAGTAAGCGAGAAAACGCTGCCTTTGCCTGGCCAAGAACGCATGGTAATAGCATGATCTAATGCCTGAGCAATGCCTTTTGATATCGCTAAACCTAAGCCGAGACCTTGATCAGAACGAATCTGCCCACCGCGATTAAACTCTTCAAAAATTTCCTGCTGTTTATCTTCAGCAATCCCAAAACCGTTATCCCATACTTCGATACGCACCATGGTTTGACTGCGGCGCACCCCAAGTACGACTCGTCCTTGCGGACTATAGCGAAAAGCATTAGTGAGAAAATTTTGAATGACGCGACGCAGCAACTTCGGATCCGACTGAACATATAACGAAGACGGCACCATATGAAATTGTACCTGCTGTTGCTTAGCCAACGCACTAAACTCGGCCTGTAAATGAGTTAACATGCTATGGATTGGAAACGTATGCTGATGAATATCTAACTTACCCGACTCTAAACGTGAGATATCCAGTAAATCACCAATTAAATCTTCCGCAGCGCTAAGCGCGCTTTCGATATGATGCGCTAACCGTTGAGACTCTTGCTCTTTAGCCACTTCAGATAAAGACGATGCAAATAAACGAGCCGCATTTAATGGCTGCATTAAATCATGGCTCACCGCGGCTAAGAAACGCGATTTCGATTGTGATTCACGCTCTGCTTTTTGAGTGGCGACAACCAACTGTTGGTTTAGTTTTTCTAACTCTCGCGTCCGCTCAACCACTCGCTCTTCCAAGTGTTCGTTGGCCTCTTTTAAGTTACGTTCAGCATTGCGAAACACCGTGATATCACTAAAGCTCATCACAAACCCACCACCGGGCATCGGATTGCCTTGCACTTCAATCACTCGCCCATCACTGCGCATTCTAGATGAGGTATGCCTTGAACCTTGTTGTAAATACTCGACGCGCTTTCGAACATGATCTTCAGGATCACCCGGCCCACATAATCCCTGTTGAGCATTATGACGAATAATATCGGCAATCGGCCGCCCAACTTGGATTAACCCTGCAGGAAAATGAAACAACTCTAAATAACGTTGGTTCCAAGCCACTAGCCTAAGCTGTTTATCGACTACCGCAATCCCTTGTCCGATATGCTCAATCGCGCCTTGTAGCAAACCCCGACTAAAATCATACAGCTCAGAGGCTTCATCAACGATGGTCGCCACTTCTTCCAACTGCATTTTTCGGCCCTGTAGCGCCGAAGTCAGGACTAACTTAGCCGAAGAAGCACCAAAAACCCCCGCTAGCACACGTTCTGTATGGCGAATCAATCCTGCGGGCGCTTGTTGATTAGGCATTAAACTGACGTTTTGCTGAGCCCAAAACTGAGCAAAAGCACTGCGCACCCGGGAACGTCCGACAAAACGCGCCGCAAGCATTTCTAACTCAGCCACCGTAACCCGACTTTGGTAGAGGCTCATGTTTTCATTTTCAGGCAGTGGCGTGCCAATAAATGAAGCCGCTTGTAAGCGCTCACTTAAGCTTGAGCGAGTCACTAACGATACGACAACATAACACAGCGTATTGAGTGATACGCTGAGTAGCATTCCCCAATCGACGCGACTCATTCCCAGCTCATATAACCATGAGGGCGGAGTGATCAACCATAATAAAACGTTATTTTGCGCATCCCCAGCGAGCATTTGTGTTGCGCTCATGAGAGTGATAAGCCACAAGGTGAACCCAACCGCTAACCCCACATAAACGCCTTTGCGATTGCCATCTCGCCAGTACATTCCGCCAAGCAAAGCTGGGGCAAATTGGGTAATCGCCGAAAAAGAAAGAAAGCCAATCGCAGACAGAGAAGGAATGCTATCGAGGGCAAGATAAAATCCCCACGCGCCCAATAGCAATAATAAAATCAGGGTGCGACGAATAATCACCAATAAACCAGAGAAATGACGGTGGTTACGATGTGTTAAGCGCATGCGGCGTAACAACAGAGGCATAACAAGATCATTCGAAACCATGATCGCCAACGCTATCGTCGATACAATCACCATCCCCGACGCAGCCGAAGTACCGCCTAAAAAAGCCAATAAGGCAATCTGCTCAGCCCCGACGTGCATAGGAATACTCAGCACTAACGTATCGGCAGGAGCATTAGGTAGTAGCGCTTGACCAACCCAAGCTATCGGTAAAACAAATAGCCCCATCAACATTAAATACAGAGGAAAAAGCCAGCGGGCGGTGTGCAAATCTTGCGGTCGCTCATTTTCTACCACCATGGTATGAAATTGGCGTGGTAGGCAGATAATCGCCAGCATGGTTAACAGAGTATGGACCAATAATGTCGGCCAATTGGGGGCTTGATACGTTTGCTCGGCAATCGCCAACACGTCGATGGCGTGATCCGAAAAAATCACATAACCAACAAACAAGCCCACCGCCAAAAAGGCCACCAATTTCACTATCGATTCAAACGCAATGGCCATCATCATGCCACGATGATGCTCGGTATTATCAATATGGCGCGTACCAAACAACATGGTAAATAACGCCAACGCCAAAACCACAAACCAAGAAATATGGTCATCTTGATAGCCAAATTGAGCGTACAAATCCGGAGCAACCACATTCAGTCCCATGATGATGCCACGTAACTGCAAAGCGATATAAGGCAATATTCCGGCAACCGCGATTAAGGTCACCGTGACGGCTAACCCTTGCGACTTGCCGTAACGTGCACCGATAAAATCGGCAATCGAGGTAATGTGCTCACGTTTAGCAATCAAGATCAGCCGTGCTAATACCCGCCAACCAAAAATAAACACCAGCATCGGTGCAAGATAGATAGGTAAAAAAGACCAAGGATTGGCACTGGCTTGACCGACCGTGCCATAAAAGGTCCATGACGTGCAATACACCGCAATCGATAGGCTGTAAATCCAGGGCCGCCAGTGCGCTAACCAGCGCGTTTGTCTATCGCCATACCACGCAATCAAAAAGAGTACGCCTAAATACATCAGCGAAACTGGGATTACGATCCATCCATGCATTAGGAATCCTTTTTTCTGCGCCTAAAAAAACCTCTCCTTAAGGAGAGGTTATTTAACAAAGGATTCACTCACAACTCAATCACTGAGCATCAATTCTGTGCTTCAGGCTCAGCTTTAACCGTTTGTCCATCTTGTATAACTGAACTCGGTAACTCAACCTTAATCAATAGTGCTACCCCACCCATTGCTGCCATGACCCAAAACACTCCCGCACCAAAGTGATCGTATCCCCAGCCACTGAGCGTGGTTAGCAACGCAATAACCGCACCAAGAGGAATGGCGTTATACAGCGCTTGTAAAGCCACCATTTTATTTTGAGGCGAATGCTGAATATATTGAATCGCGGCAATATGCGCCATCGCAAATGTGACGCCATGCAGCAGTTGAATCGCGACTAACGCGATGATCGCCGTTGTCGAAGCAGTCAGCCCCCAACGCAACATGACCCCTAGGGCGGCCACCACGAACAACGCTCGTAGACTCCATCCGGCAAATAAACGCTTACTTAAGGCGAACACCAGAACCTCAGCGACTACCCCCAAGCTCCATAAATAGCCGATGATCGCTTCCGAGTGCCCAGCTTGCTTCCAGTGAATCGCACTAAAACTGTAGTAAGCGGCGTGGCTGCCTTGAATCAAAGCCATCAATAACAAAAACTTAATCACAGGTAATTCACGCAGTAACTGCGTTAATTTAGGGCGCACAGCGTGAGCGTGACTTTCAGTAACAGGCATCACCTGCGGGTTACGCAGACTGAACAGCAAAGTGATTGCCGCACCAAATAAGGCGGTATAGAGAATCATGCTACTGCCGTATAACGCCACCAAATAGCCAACTACTGTCGACCCGGCAATAAAAGCCACCGATCCCCATAAACGAGAACGACCGTAATCAAGTAATTGATGTTTCGCGTAAAAATTAGCCATCGCATCAGAAAGCGGAACAATCGGCCCACAACAGAGGTTAAATAACACCGTTGCCAAGGCCATTAGCCAAAAACTGCCGCCAGTAAAAAAGTGAAACGCGATAAATAATAACGCCGCTAAACTGAGCCAACGTAAAGCAGGTAACAAATGTTCGACTTTATGGATCCGTGGTGTAAACAGTAAATTCGCCACACAACGGGTTGCAAAACCAATCCCGACTAATACGCCAATATCCGTCGCCGACACACCTTGATCGGCAAACCACAATGACCAAAACGGTAAATAAACCCCGTAAGCAAAAAAGAAACCAATAAAGTATTGGGATATCCACCCAAAAGGGGAAGGGTTCAACATAACAGATCCTAAATAATTCATCGCCCAAAGCGCAGGGTCCCTGCCAACGCGTCACTCGCCGCTAACCGCACTGAACATCACCCACAGAGAAAGCACATCGGACACCGATAATAACCGGCGATTATGCAATAAGTCCCTAAAACTAAAAAGGGATCTTTCATCGCCTTGACGATTTCCCTGTTGTTTGACGAACGCTAAGCGGTCAATGATTAGAATCTCAGAGGAGAAAAACAGATAACTGTCGATAGTCCATCGATTATCGCCAATTCGATTGCACCAACATTAGACCAAAGTCGTCTGGAGAGCTTGAGAAAAGCAGCCACACTTATCGATAAGTGCGGCGGATTGATTCGCGTCGTAAAACAGTCAGAACAAAGAGCAAGCATCCCACTTATCAAGGTGAGTTAACTATGCCGGACAAATTTAACATGCTCTCGCCTCCCTTTAGCAGCTTAACCGAGGCCCAACAACAGCGATTGCGCGCCGCTTTAGATATTGCTTACTATCGTGAGCACGACGTGTTGATCCAACAGGGACAAGCGTGTCATCAACTGTGGATTCTGATCAAAGGCACGGTAGAAGAGCGCTCGGTGGACGGTAAAACGCTCTATGCTCACTACACTAATGAAGATATGTTTGACGTGCGAGCTCTGTTTGAAACCTCCGCCAAGCATCAATACGTCGCACTAGAAGACACCTTAAGTTATTTGCTACCCAAAAAAGTTTTTCTGACTCTGTGCCGTGAAAATCGCCAATTTTCGGCGTATTTCGAAACCAACTTGGCCAAACGTCAAGAGCTGATTGAAGTCGCCCAGCAGCAGAAAAATCTGGCTGAGTTTATTCTGACCAAAATAGAACCTGAGCTCTACCTTGCGCCAACGTTGGTCAAACCCGATCAGACCTTAGCTGAAGTCACTCAAGAGATGAAAAGTCGCCGCGTGGATGCGGCCTTAGTCGAATGGCCTATCGGTGATCGACGCGTAGACTCCTCAGATACTCCCCCCTATGGCATCGTTACCCGCAGTAATCTTTTACATGCAATTATGTTAGAAGGTCATACACAACAGACTGAAGTCGGCGAGATAGCCACCTCTCCCATCCTGCATATCCAACAAGGCGATTTCCTGTTTAACGCAATGATCAGCATGACGAGGCACAAGGTCAAACGCTTGGTGGTCTGTGAAGGACGTAAAGCCGTGGGTATTTTATCGATGGTCCAAATCTTAAGTGCTTTTTCGACCCACTCCCACGTTTTAACGCTAACCATTGCTCGCGCCACGAGCATTGATGAGTTGGCTTTTGCGGCGAACAAGCAGCAGCAACTGGTCGAAAGCCTACTCAACCGAGGAATAAGAACGCGCTTTATCATGGAACTGATCGCGGCAGTTAATGAGCAGATCATCGAAAAAGCCTTCCAACTGATCGTACCCAGTGAAGCGCAACAGCAGTGCTGCTTTGTCGTCTTAGGCTCAGAAGGGCGCGGTGAGCAGATCCTCAAAACCGATCAAGACAATGCATTAATCATCGCCGATGAAGCTCAATGGTCTCACTCTACACCATGGCTAGAAACGCTCACCCACACTTTAGTCCAGCTTGGCTACCCACTGTGTCCAGGGAAAGTCATGGTCAATAATCCTCACTGGGTACAATCACAAACCGATTGGCAAACGACCATCAGCCATTGGATTCAGACAAGGCGACCCGAGCACATGCTCAACCTCGCTATCTTTGCTGATGCCTACCCAGTAGCAGGAAATAAAGCCTTACTCGCACCAGTAAAACACCATTTACAGACCCGCATCTACAGGCAATATGCGGTATTGGCTGAGTTTACTCGTCCAGCACTGAATTTTTCGCTACCCCTGACCTTATTTGGCCACCTTAAATCGAGTAAATCCGGCTTGGACATTAAGAAAGGGGGGATTTTTCCTATTGTTCATGGCGTGCGGGCGCTAAGTCTTGAATATCAAATCAGCAGCACGAATACCTTTCAACGCATTGAAGCACTACAGGCACAACAGGCATTAGAAAAACAGACCGCTGATAACCTAAGAGAAGCGTTAAAGCTGTTTTTAAAATTGCGCCTAGCGCAACAAATCACTAACCAACATCACGCCAATCATATTCAGCTTGGTCAGCTCGATCGCACTGAAAGAGACTTACTGCGTCACAGCCTGCATGTCGTGAAAAAGTTTAAGCAATGGTTGAGTTATCATTATCAAATTAGGGAGTAACGCTAATGAACTGGCTGGCGAGATATTATTGGCACCACAAATTAGCGGGGTCACCTTATCAAGATCTGTTTACCGCGCCCCTCAAAACCGAACTGATCTCTTTAGACTGTGAAACCACCAGCCTTGATCCACAACGTGCCGAGCTAGTCAGTATTGCCGCAACAAAAATCATCGACAATCGAATTCTTACCAGCCAGGCTTTCCATATTCGTCTCGCCGCTCCAACGTCCTTAGATTCGGGTTCGGTGCGCATTCATCAGTTACGTCATCAAGATCTCGCTAATGGTTTGTCGGAGCAGCAAGCCTTACAACAGTTGCTCGCGTTTATCGGTAATCGTCCATTAGTCGGTTATCACATTCGTTATGATAAAACGATTCTTGATATCGCCTGTCGTAAACAACTGGGCTTCCCACTACCTAATCCATTAATCGAAGTCAGCCAGCTTTATCATCAACAGTTGGAAAAACAGTTACCCAATGCCTACTTTGATCTAAGCCTCGCGGCGATTTGCCATCATCTCGACTTGCCAATGCAAGACAAGCACGATGCCTTGCAAGATGCGATTACCGCTGCATTAGTTTTTGTGCGCCTCAGTAAAGGCGGATTACCGAAGCTAAAAAGCCCTTATCAGCACAGCCCAGCTCTTAGCTAATCGAGGCCTCATCCTAAAGTCTAATTGTGTAAATCTTGCTGGTGACTAACAGTTAAAGGCATAAAAAGCTTCCCATTAATGATGTTCAACCAGCCAGTTAAAGCGCTTTGATCAAACGACAGCACGGATCCTCAAGTTGGTCTCAGAGCACAAGGGAATTTACCGCTTACACAAGGAGAGTTAGTCATGAGTGATGCCCATATTTATCCGGTCAAAGAGAGTGTCAAAGCGTGTACCCATGCCGACAACGACACTTATCTCGCTATGTATCAACAATCGGTTACCGATCCGGAAGGATTCTGGCGTGAACATGGCAAAATTGTTGATTGGATAAAACCCTTCAGCGTAGTGAAAAACACCTCGTTTGATACCGGACACGTTGACATTCGTTGGTTTGAAGATGGCACCTTGAATGTCTCGGCAAACTGCCTTGACCGTCATTTAGCAGAGCGTGGCGATCAGGTTGCCATTATTTGGGAAGGCGACGATCCCGCGAATGATACCACCCTGACTTATCGTCAGCTCCATCAACAAGTTTGCCGATTTGCTAACGTATTAAAAGCTCAAGGAGTACGTAAAGGCGATGTGGTGTGTTTATACATGCCCATGGTACCGGAAGCGGCTGTGGCGATGTTAGCCTGTACCCGAATTGGGGCCGTACATACTGTCGTTTTTGGCGGATTTTCGCCGGAAGCCCTCTCTGGACGGATCATCGACTCCGATGCCACCTTAGTGATCACCGCCGACGAAGGCGTGCGAGCTGGCCGCGCTGTCCCCTTGAAGAAAAACGTCGATGAAGCGCTGACTCATCCTGAGATTAAAACCATTAATAAGGTGATTGTTTTCCAACGCACCGGCGGTCAAGTCGACTGGCACGAACATCGAGATGTCTGGTGGCATGAAGCCATGGCTAGCGTCTCTGAACACTGCCCAGCCGAAGAGATGAAAGCCGAAGATCCACTATTTATTCTCTATACGTCAGGCTCGACAGGAAAACCAAAAGGTGTATTGCATACCACTGGTGGCTATTTGGTGTATGCGGCGATGACCTTTAAATACATCTTTGATTATCAGCCCCAAGAAACTTTCTGGTGCACCGCCGATGTGGGTTGGATAACTGGACACACTTATCTCCTCTATGGTCCATTAGCCAATGGTGCCAAAACCCTTTTATTTGAGGGTGTGCCAAATTATCCCGACACTAACCGTATGAGCCAAGTGGTCGATAAACACCAAGTCAATATCCTTTATACTGCACCAACCGCGATTCGGGCTTTGATGGCAAAAGGTGATGAGGCCATTAAAGGGACGCACCGTAGTAGCTTACGCATCATGGGCTCGGTGGGTGAACCGATTAACCCCGAAGCTTGGCAGTGGTATTACAAAACGATTGGTAACGAGCAATCTCCGATTGTCGATACTTGGTGGCAAACGGAAACAGGCGGCATTCTGATCAGTCCTCTACCTGGCGCGACCGCTTTAAAACCGGGTTCAGCTACACGTCCCTTCTTTGGTGTTCAACCCGCATTAGTCGACAATATGGGTAACCTTATCGAGGGCGCAAGTGAAGGTAACTTAGTGATCCTCGATTCATGGCCAGGGCAAATGCGCACCGTCTACGGCGATCATGAACGCTTTGAACAAACCTACTTCTCTACTTTCCAAGGTATGTACTTTACTAGCGATGGCGCACGTCGTGATGAAGATGGCTATTACTGGATAACCGGACGAGTCGATGATGTCTTAAACGTATCTGGCCACCGAATGGGTACCGCAGAGATCGAATCGGCCCTAGTTGCGTTTGATAAAATTGCCGAAGCGGCGATTGTGGGCATCCCACACGATATTAAAGGGCAAGCGATCTACGCTTACATTACCCTTAATCATGGCGTCTACCCTAGCGCTGAGCTACACAAAGAAGTCAAAGATTGGGTGCGTAAAGAGATTGGCCCTATCGCCACCCCAGATGTACTGCATTGGACCGACTCGCTGCCGAAAACTCGCTCAGGTAAAATCATGCGCCGTATTTTACGTAAAATTGCCACTGGAGATACTAGCAACTTAGGCGATACCTCAACGCTTGCCGATCCAAGCGTGGTCGATAAGTTGATTGCTGAACAAGCGCAGTTGTAAAAGAACAATCCGTGAGGTTCTAGGGCTAAGCCCTAGGATCTTAGTTTTATGTTCCTATTACCTACCTTTCCTCGAACCTAGAATCTTAATTCTAGGGCCTCAAGCTTCCCCCTCTTAAAGCCAGCCTTGACTAGCAATAGTCGTTCAAAAAAACACCCACCATAGTCATTAGACCAGTAAATTGCTGCCATTTGCGACGAATTAGCTATAATCGTGGTCAATTTCATAAAAACAGCGAACTTTTGACAAAAAAAGTAGGTCGAAAGTGCCATAATATGAAATTATCAGGTTACATCTCACGATAGAGGACGATAGCTACATAATGACCGCGAAATTACGCATTCTTGTCCTTAATGGTCCAAACTTAAACCTGCTGGGTTTACGTGAACCGGAACATTACGGCGCACAAACACTCAACCAGATCATCGATAAGTTGCGCCAACAAGCGGCACAGGCCGATGTAGCGTTAGATCACCTGCAATCTAACCGTGAGTATGAATTGATTGAAGCGATTCACCAAGCGCACAGTAAGGTGGATTTCATCATTATCAATCCAGCCGCTTTTACCCATACCAGTGTGGCACTCCGTGATGCTTTACTGGGTGTCGCTATACCATTTATCGAAGTGCATCTCTCTAACGTGCATGCACGCGAACCGTTTCGTCATCATTCCTATTTGTCTGATAAGGCACAAGGCGTGATCTGTGGTCTAGGTGCACAAGGCTATGAATTTGCTCTGTTGGCAGCGATTCACGCACTGCAAACAAAGTAACGCACAACATTCTACAGTCCTAATAGGGCTGTCTTACTCACAAGATAAAAGAGAAAGAACCAATGGATATTCGCAAAATAAAGAAATTGATTGAATTAGTGGAAGAGTCTGGCATTTCTGAGTTAGAAATCTCTGAAGGCGAAGAGTCGGTACGCATCAGCCGTCATAGCCCAGCTCCAACCACTCAAGTTCATTATGCTGCAGCACCGGCTGCTCCTGTCGCTGCACCCGTAGCGACTCCCGTTGCAACGGCTGAAGCGGCTCCTGTCGCCAAAGTGCCAACGGGTCATCAAGTATTGTCACCAATGGTTGGTACCTTCTACCGCTCACCAAGCCCAGAGTCAAAAAGCTTTATTGAAGTCGGCCAAAGTGTTTCCGCGGGTGATACCTTGTGTATCGTTGAAGCGATGAAAATGATGAACCAAATCGAAGCAGATAAATCTGGCGTCGTTACCGCAATTCTTGTCGAAGATGGTCAACCCGTTGAATTTGATCAGCCTCTTGTCGTCATCGAATAATCGAGGCCAATGGTTATGCTAGATAAATTAGTTATCGCGAACCGAGGCGAAATTGCGCTTCGTATTCTTCGCGCTTGTAAAGAATTAGGGATTAAAACGGTCGCGGTTCACTCCACCGCAGACCGTGACCTAAAACACGTTCTCCTCGCGGATGAAACGGTCTGTATCGGCCCAGCAAAAGGCATCGATAGCTACCTCAATATCCCACGCATTATTTCTGCCGCAGAAGTGACGGGGGCGGTTGCCATTCATCCCGGTTACGGATTTCTGTCTGAAAACGCCGACTTTGCTGAGCAAGTCGAGCGCAGTGGCTTTATCTTTGTCGGCCCAAGAGCAGAAACCATCCGCTTAATGGGTGATAAAGTATCAGCCATTAACGCCATGAAAAAAGCCGGCGTACCTTGCGTACCTGGCTCGGATGGTCCTCTCGATGGTGACGAAGCAAAAAATAAAGCCCACGCGAAACGCATCGGCTATCCCGTGATCATCAAAGCCTCTGGCGGCGGCGGCGGTAGAGGCATGCGCGTGGTACGCTCAGAAGCCGAGTTGATCACCGCGATCAACATGACTCGTGCAGAAGCCAAAGGTGCCTTTAATAATGACATGGTTTATATGGAGAAATTCCTCGAAAACCCACGTCATATTGAGGTTCAAGTACTGGCCGATGGTCAAGGTAATGCGATTCATCTTGGTGAACGCGATTGCTCAATGCAACGTCGTCACCAAAAAGTGGTCGAAGAAGCGCCAGCACCGGGCATCAATGAAGAAGTACGTAAATACATTGGTGAACGCTGTACGCGTGCTTGTATTGAAATTGGCTATCGCGGCGCTGGTACTTTTGAGTTTCTGTATGAAAACGGCGAGTTCTACTTCATTGAAATGAACACCCGAATTCAGGTTGAACATCCCGTAACAGAAATGATCACTGGGGTTGATTTGATCAAAGAGCAATTACGTATTGCCGCTGGCCAACCACTCTCCTTTACGCAAGACGATATTAAGATCCGCGGCCATGCCGTCGAATGTCGTATTAACGCTGAAGATCCGGAGCGATTCTTACCTTCTCCGGGCACGATCACCCGTTTCCATTCTCCAGGTGGCATGGGCGTTCGTTGGGAATCGCACATTTACGCAGGTTATACCGTACCGCCTTACTACGATTCGATGGTCGGCAAACTGATCACGTATGGTGAAAACCGTAATGTCGCGCTAGCCCGTATGCGTAATGCGCTCGATGAAATGATTATTGAAGGGATTAAAACCAATATTCCTTTGCAAGAAATCATTATGAATGACGAAAACTTCCAAAATGGTGGCACAAACATCCACTATCTTGAGAAGAAACTCGGTATGAAATAATAGCATCGCGCCTCAATTGCTATCATGCCCACTTCGGTGGGTATTTTTTTGCCGGCTATTACCCTCTTATCTCTCCTCGTAGGATGCTCATCAATCCAGTCCTTTCAGTCGAGATAACTTCAGGTAGGAAGCGAGCCGACAAACCTGCTAAACTCTGCGCCAATAACCGCGAATAAAAGAGAGCCCATGCCATGCCTTGGATTCAAATCAAACTGAATGCTACTAATGAAAATGCTGAAGCGATCAGCGATATGTTAATGGAAGAGACCGGTGCTTTATCGGTGACCTTACTCGATGCAAAAGATACCCCTGTCTTTGAACCGCTACCGGGTGAGACTCGTTTGTGGGGCGATACTGACCTATTAGCCTTGTATGACGCCGAAGTCGATACCCCAAGTATCCTTGCTCAAATCCGTGACAGCCAACTCCTTGCCGACGACTTCTCGTATAAAATCGAGCAAATAGAAGACAAAGATTGGGAGCGGGAATGGATGGATAACTTCCATCCGATGAAGTTTGGTGAACGGTTATGGATCTGCCCAAGCTGGCGCGACATCCCCGATCCTAACGCCGTCAATGTCCTACTTGACCCAGGCTTGGCGTTTGGTACCGGCACACACCCAACAACCGCACTGTGTTTACAATGGCTTGATTCACTCGATCTGAGCGGCAAAACCGTGATCGACTTTGGCTGTGGCTCCGGCATTCTTGCGATTGCTGCGATTAAACTCGGTGCCGCGAAAGTGATCGGTATTGATATCGATCCGCAAGCACTGCAAGCATCCAAAGACAACGCCGAGCGCAATGGCGTCGCCGATAAAATTGAGGTTTACCTACCGCAAAATCAACCAGAGAATTTAGTCGCTGATGTCCTAGTTGCCAATATTTTAGCGGGCCCATTACGTGAGCTTTCTGCGGTAATTAAAAGCTTAATTAAACCAGGTGGTCTGTTGGCAATGTCTGGCGTGCTGAATACGCAAGCCGAAGACGTGGCGACCTATTATCGTGATCAATTAGACATAGACCCAATTATTGAGCAAGAAGAGTGGTGTCGGATCACTGGCCGCAAGCAAGATTAATGAAGAGTTTATCAGTTAATTGATTGAAATATAGGCAATTTACAAAAACAATTGCCCAATGCTCAAATATTAGTCTTTTCACACCGTAAAAAAATGCGTAAAATGCGCGCCCTTACTGGTATGAAGCTGTGAAGACGTTTTGAAAATCGGAAATCATCAACTTAACAATAACCTCATCGTGGCTCCGATGGCTGGAGTCACCGATAGGCCGTTTCGTGAGTTGTGTCTCCGTTATGGTGCAGGAATGGCCGTCAGTGAAATGATGTCCTCCAATCCCGCACTATGGAAAACCGATAAATCGAAAAACCGCATGGTGCATCAAGGCGAATCGGGCATTCGCTCAGTACAAATTGCAGGTAGCGATCCACAGCAGATGGCAGAAGCCGCTCAGTTCAGTGTTGAAAACGGTGCGCAAATCATCGATATCAATATGGGCTGTCCGGCAAAAAAAGTGAATAAAAAGCTCGCGGGTTCTGCATTACTCCGTTATCCGGATGTGATTGAACACATTCTTAAAGCGGTCGTCGATGCAGTCAAGGTTCCTGTCACCCTCAAAACCCGAACGGGCTGGGACACAGACAATAAAAACTGTGTTTATATCGCTCAATTAGCCGAAAACTGCGGCATACAGGCGTTTGCGCTTCATGGGCGAACTCGTACCTGTATGTACAAAGGAGAGGCAGAATACGACAGCATTAAAGCCGTTAAACAGGCGATCAGCATTCCTGTCATCGCGAACGGAGACATTGATTCTCCGCAAAAAGCGAAACAGGTGTTGGATTATACCGGTGCTGACGCTTTAATGATTGGTCGGCCTGCCCAAGGTCGTCCATGGATTTTTCAGGAAATCCAACACTATTTGGAAAGCGGTACCACCATGCCTGAACTTCCGGCTCAGGAAGTAAAAGACATTTTGCTTGGTCATGTGCACGCTCTCCATCAGTTTTATGGTGAGTATTTAGGGCCTAGAATTGTGCGTAAGCACGTAGGCTGGTACCTAAAAGAACATGAACAAGCCAGTGAGTTTCGCCGTATCTTCAATGCGCTTGAAGCAGCTCCGCTGCAGATAGAAGCACTTGAAGGTTATTTTGATAACGTTGCATCATAATTAAGAGAAGAGCTAGACCGAATATGTTCGAACAAAATCTGACTTCAGAAGCTTTAACCGTAACTACCGTAACTTCACAAGATCAAATCACGCAAAAACCATTGCGCGACTCCGTTAAAGCGTCTCTTAAAAACTACCTTGCCCAGTTAAATGGTCAGGAAGTGACTGAACTCTACGAATTAGTTCTAGCCGAAGTTGAACAGCCACTATTAGACATCATCATGCAATACACTCGCGGTAACCAAACTCGCGCAGCAACCATGATGGGTATCAACCGCGGCACTCTTCGTAAGAAACTGAAAAAATACGGCATGAATTAATTTCAGCATCAGGCTACAAAATTCATCAAGGCTTACCACGGTAAGCCTTTTTTATTGATTCTTCACTTGCTCTGACAAGATAAATATTGTTATAACAATCCCTTATCGATATAACTGAAAAGCATGCCACTAGCTGGCATGTCCGATGATACAGCCGAGTCAACCTCAGGAGATCACCCATGAAATTACAGCAACTGCGCTACATCCGAGAGATACAGCGCAATGGCTATAATATCTCGTTAACCTCAGAAAAACTGTTTACCTCACAGCCGGGGATCAGTAAACAGGTGGCATTACTAGAGGGAGAACTCGGCGTACAAATTTTTGAGCGGCAAGGTAAGCATCTATCAGGCGCAACCGAAATTGGCCAACAAATCATTCAAGAAGCGAGCAAAATGCTCGAAATTGAAGAGAAAATCAAAGCTATCTCTGCTAGCGTTACCGCGCCCGACCGCGGAAGAATGAACATTCATACCACCAACGCTATCGCGAAATTTTTACTGCCCGAAACTGTACGCTACTTTATGAATAAATACCCTAAAGTCTCGCTGCACATGGGCACCATCGAACCTGATAGCCGTGGTAATACCCTACCAACAGGCCCGTATGACTTCTCTGTCGTTGCCCAAGAAATTGACGAACAAGCCGATTTAACCGTGCTACCCGCCTATAAATGGTCACTGAGCTTAATTTTGCCACTCAACCACCCTTTGGCGAACGTCGAAAACATTACTCTTGAGCAACTGGCTCAAGAAAAATTAATCAGCTACGAATTAAAATCAACCGGTCGTATGGCCATCGATGACGCATTTGCCAAGCGCGGACTGACTCCGACGTACATCGTTACCGCTATGGATGCTGAGGTGATCAAAGAGTACGTTAGACTGGGCGTGGGAGTGGGGCTTATCGCCTCTGTTGCCACCCACACGATGAGTGATAGTATTGTCGTTCGCTCTCTCGAAGGCTTAGTACCAGACTGCTATGCTTGGTTGTGTTATAGCAAAAACCTGTTTTTACAGCAATACATGTATGATTTTATTGCTAAATTCGCCCCTCATTTGACTCGAACAATGATCGAGCAAACCGCACACCTTTCCAAAGCTGAGCTGACTAAATGGTTTGAAGATATGAATCTGATGACCTACCGCTAATGTTTATCTGAATAACACCGTTCGGTGGTATCGGCGCAAGATGCCACCGGATGTCGATATCATTGCCGCTTGATCATCACTCCCTCCTTGTCATTCATACATCGCTCGTATCAATTGAGTCGCAAAGATAAATTAACACTTGAAATGTGAATAATAACAATTATTATTCACATCCTTGTTATTAACCCGTTGATCATTACTCTTACACTACGTCGATAACTCATGATGCTAATGGTTAGCGAGTCACCCTCACTAGTCGTCAATGAAGTGTGAGCTTACGAGAAGATAGTGTACATAGGTATTAAGAAGCGGCTCTGGCCGAAAGCCAGAGCCTGTTTTGATTAGATATTGGACTGATAATTCCAGGGCAAGAACTGTTGTGGATTAGCCTTAACTTCACTTTCCATTCGCTGTATCGTATTAAAGTAATCCAGCACATTTATACCCGCTTCGGCTGATGTCGCTATCATCGCCATGATCACATCCGCAATGCTCGCACCAGCCTGTGTTTTATGGAACAGGGCATTTTTTCGGTTGCGAGCAACTAGCTTGAGTGCTTGCTCCGCTCGGTTAAATCAGGCTCTATCTGTAACGGAACAAAATCAGGAGCGGACGACTTAACGGGAAGTTGCTTGCGCCAGTCATTGAGCTGGGTGGTGCAGATCCGTAGTGCTTTGGTCACGTGACTGATCGGATATTCTTCAAGCAGCTTGAGTGCTAAGCAGCGTAGTTCATCGGGGATACTGGCATGTTTATTAATGCGGGTTTGTCGCCAGTGCTCAAAGTCAGCAGTGGCCTGAATCAGGTTTTTCTGGTTTTGCATGGTGCCTTCCTTATATTGGATAAGCACTTAGTAAACCAGAGCTGGCGAGTTAAGTTGAGCTATGCTGCCGTAAGCTCACCAATATTCTCTGGCTGCCATACATCGAAGAACCAGCTATCACTTTCACCTTTTAACCGTTTGATCTCTTTACGAAAACGTACTGTTCGATCAATAGAATCTTGCATCAACTTACGGCCTGTATTGCCACGCATCATCGCCGCTGCAGTTTCGGTTGACGCCACAATCCCGTATTGAGGTGAAGTCGAGGTGTGCATCATAAAGGCTTCATTAAACGACTCTTTATCAAACTCACCTTTGATATGAATCATCGAAGCTTGTGAGAACGCGGCCAGCAGCTTATGGGTTGATTGCGTTTCATAGAACACTTTACCCGGCATCGCCTGCCCACTCATGCCACATTTGCCGTCATAAATGGAGTTAAAGTTAGTATAAGGTACCCAAGCACTGTCGAAGTGGATGTGTTTGCACTCTAACGACTCTTTGATGAATTGCGTGTTGTAGAGTAGGCCATCATAAGTAGAGTTGGTAATAACAGCGTAGCTCGGCGCGCTTGCACCCGGAGTCTTCGCCACTTTTTCTGCGATCACTTCGCGGCTAAATTCGCGTTGTGGAATACCACCTAAAATACCGTAAGCATTACGCGTCGGACGGAAATAAATCGGCGTGACATCGGTCATCATCATCAAATGGGTCAGAGACTTATGACAGTTACGATCCACCAACACCGTACTTCCTGCTGGTGCAGAATACATACCCACGATTTTGTTCGATGTTGACGTTCCGTTCGTCACTATGTATGAGCTATCGGCATTAAAGGTACGAGCGATATACTCTTCAGCTTCTTTATGTGGCCCAGAGTGATCCAATAGCGAGCCAAGTTCAGGCATCGAAATAGAGACATCCGCCTTAAAGGTATTCGGGCCATAAAAATCGTAGAAAATACTCCCCGCAGGGCTTTTTTGAAATGCCGTTCCGCCCATATGTCCCGGAGTACAGAAGGTATATTTCCCTTCTTCGACGTATTTAAACAGCGCTTTGGTGAACGGAGGCATAATGGCGTCTTTGTATTCTTGCGTCGCCTGATTAATTTTGATCGCAATATCATCAGCCATGCCTAGTGCGTACTCAAAAAAACTGACATTCAAACGCAAATCCGTCAGTGAAATATCCAAGGTGGATTGTTCGTTAGCAAAAGCGTGCACAGGCAGTTTTTCATTGACGTTGCTGATCCGCTCACAAAGCTCTAGAGAGTATTTATCCCAGTCAAATAGCACCCCACAAATTCGAGGATTCATCTCAATCAATTTGATCAGATCTTTATCATCAACCGGATAAACCACGTCATAACCAGCCTTTTCTAAAGCCGCATGCAGCTGACGAACTGGCTCTTCTTTAAAGAACACACCCATGTGGTTCAAAATAGCAAAAATATTCATTTGGACATCTCCAAGACGAAGAAAGGCGCTCCCTATCCATTGCGATAGTGAGGAGAAGAAGCACCAAGGGGTAAATGAACGCTAGCGGTGCATGTTAACCATGCCCTAGCGAGGGAAATTAAGCCGCTGACACGGGCTGATCGTTTTTATGTAATTCCATGTACTGAGCCAGCCCTGCTTTTTTGCTGTAGAACATCAAAATCACTAATGACATGATAAAGGTGGCAGTTAACGTTGTTCCTTCCGCTCCCGCTAACGCCACCATACAAAATGCGCTAGCCACACCGGAAAACAACATCACAAACCCATTGCGAGTCGTCATACCTTCAAAACGAATCAAGTTAATACTGGAATAGAAATACGGCAGCATGGTGAGCAACACCGCATCGGTTGTGAGTTGACTAAAGATATCGGCGGCGTGGGCCGTTTGAGAACTAAAGACCATCAAGATACTCATCAACGCTGTCATTTTGATTGATGCGAGAATTAAGCCTTTCTTGGGTACACCATTGTTATCCGTATCACCGTAAATTTTCGGGAAGTTGCCATCACTTGCGGCGCGTTTTCCCGCTTCGCCAACCAACATCATCCAAGAACCTAATGACGTAAAACAAGCTAATGCCGTGAATGCTGAAACGAACGGAGCAGACCAACTGCCAAAGAGTGCTGTGGTGGCAAGCGCAAAGGGAGCACCGGATGCAGCCACTTCTGCCGCTGGGAACATACCACTGATCATTTGGGTAGAGAGGATATAAATAACCCCAGCTAACGCGGTGCCCAGCATAGTCGCTAATGGCACGGTGCGTTTAGGATTATGGACCATACCCGATGACACCGCGGCCGATTCGACACCAACAAAAGACCACAAACAAATCAGCACCGCGCTAATGATCGCATGGTTATCACTGCCAGCAGAGACGTTCCAGTTCTGTTGATAAGTTGCCATATCAAAGTGAGTCCAGCCCAGTAACGCCGTTCCTAATACAGGCACTAGAATTAATGCCAAGCCAAAAGTACATAAGCGACTAACCCAGCTACCTCCTAATAAATTAACTAAGGTAAATAACCATACCGCAGCAATGGTCGCCAGTCCGGCTGGCACAGGGTTGTTCAAAATTGGGAAGAAAACAGAAAGGTAAGACACCCCAGTGATAGCAATCGCTAAGTTACCAATCCAGTTTGCACGGTAATAAAGCACCCCGGCTTGAAAACCAAACACTGGTGAGACTTCACCTGCATACGCAATCGGGCCACCTTGTTGTGGGTTTTTGGTCGCTAAGCGAGCAAATACAAAAGCCAAACTCAGCGCTCCGATAATACAGATAATCCAACTAAATAGAGAAATAGAACCAACCGTTGCTAGGCTTGAGGGTAACAAGGCAATGCCACTGCCCATCATGTTCCCAGCCACTACCCCGGTACAGGCGATGACGCCAATTTTTTTGGTATTCGATGACATAACGTCTCCCGATATTTTCTACGAGCCACAGGCTCAAACCATAATGAGCAAGATGCGTGGTTGGCGAATAGGCCACTGCGACGTCTTACTGAATTTGGCTGCAGCTTACGCCGAAAAGTCGTAGAAAAAATAAGGATATCGTTATCAATAAAATAATGACTGAATCCGTATATCTTTAGATAAAGACAAGAAAAATAAAAATAAACCTCTATATTTTTCATATAGATAATAACAATAACAACCAAACCTCACAAAAGGTAAAAAGATAAAGATCAGGATAAAGGTCTTGCGCTACTGAGATAAGTTGACGTGATCAAGCGATTGAAAGGACAAAAAGGAAAATCATGTTCACCAAAACAAAACCGAACCGCGTTTTTCTGATGAGCATGATTTAGCGAAGAGGGATTAAGAGATAAAAGATAAACGATAAAAGATAAGAACAAAGTAGAGAAAGGACAGCCGACGCCATCCCTAGGGTCTGTTGACCTTTCGCGATTAAATCGACGGTTTATCTGCGTTCGCCAATAATGGCCTCGCCGTAAAATCAACCGCCGAAAGATCGGCAAATGCCTCTTGGGCTGGAATAATTTGCAATTCCCACTCCTCACGATGCGCGGTTTCTTTTAAAACGCGATAAACCGCGTGGTTACACAGCTCAAATGATTTTACAGGATCATGGTTATTCAGATAATGGCCGGTAAACAGCGAGGTGATTAAATCACCCACGCCAACGGGTTGACGGGCAAAGTCCAGTAACGGCCGAGTAACAATGAACAATCCATCCGCACAGCCCATTAACATCGTAAATTCATCTTCTGACGCACTATGTAGATGTTTGACTAAGACAATTTTCGGGCCCATGGTCAAGGCGCGTTGACACGCCTTGATCGCCGACGACAAATCGGTAATTTCGAGCCCAGTAAAATGGGTTAACTCAAACTGGTTAGGTACAATAATATCCGCTTGTTTCATGATCCGCTCACAGAGCGCTTCCGTTACCTCAGGACTGACCACACAGCCCTTCATCGGATCACCCATGACGGGATCGCAGATATACAAAGCGTGAGGATTCGCCGCCTTCACGCGCTCAACGGTCTCTAAAATTTCATCAGCCTGCGTGCCGCTTCCCATATAACCAGAAATGATCGCTTTCACGTCGCGGGTCACATCAATACTGATTAATCCATTAATCAGCTCCGTGATGCAGCCCAATGGCATCACCTGGCCTGTCCAGCCCTGCGCGTATTGGGTGTGGTTGGAAAATTGAACCGTATGAATCGGCCAGACGATATGCCCTAAGCGTTGCAAAGGAAACACCGCCGAACTGTTACCGGCGCAGCCATAGACCACATGAGATTGGATAGAAAGAATACCTTGCATCATCGCCTCAAAAAGAGCACATCGCTCCTAATATAAATACATCAACATCACAATATACGTACTGACAACAGTGGCGATAAAGTCATTATTCATTGTGTTACTTAAATCTATGCCTTGTATTTATAGCACCGTCGTCACCGAAGGATGCACCGCACGATAAAGCGCATAATCTATCGATTTAAGGTTGCTATAAAAAGCTAAATTTTCACATAACAGGTACGTTTCGAGCGAAATATCCATATAAAACGCCTCACTGTAAGCTTCACTGGCACGCTCGGTATCGCCTTGTAATTCAGCAAGCTTACCCAATAACACATTACCAAACACCGATTCACGAACACTGAGCGCTTGTTGCAAATACGCATCGGCCCGCAGTGGATTGTCGCGGATAATTTCATGCAATGCTAAAGCTTCAAAAATACGTGGTTGCGACAAAGGGTGGCCCTGATCGACAGCAAGTAGTAACTGTTGGGTTAATTGATTAGCACGGTCAACACTCAGTGATTGTCTAGGGTCGAGGGCCGTTTGTACGTAATAGGCAACCAATAATTCCGCTTGTAAATAGTGATTGATTGGCTCCATTTGCAACGCCTCTTCGAGTAGTCGGATCCCCTCTGTAAAAGACGAAGGTTGAGAAACGTTCAAATAATGATGTGCACGAACAAGCTTCAGTAATGCTTGCTGGTTCTCAGGCATCGCCGCCATCAATAACGATGCTTTATTCTCTGCATCGGGTACGGCCAAAGCCTGCATTAATTCCGATGAGGCTTTCTCTATCACCTGCTTGATTTGCGGTAAGACCAATGGATATTGACGACTAAAAAGCGTAGTCCCTGAAGCATTATTTCGATACTCCACATCCAGATAAGTATGCCCCGCCTGATCCTGAATCTTCACCGTGACGGTCTTACCCGGTAAAACGCCCGCCACAAAACGAGCCTTACTCAGTCGCACTCGATAATGACTCACCTGGGCGATATCAGCCGCGAGTTTTTGGACTAAACCATCCGATAACTCGATATGGTCTTGATCCTGAATCAACGTCTCTTGGAAAGTAAACTCAATTAAGTGAGTATCCATTGCTTGAGTGATGTTGGTTTCGGATTGGTAGTAGGTAAATACCCCAAAAGCGATAATTAAGGCGCTGATCCAAAGTACATCAAAAGCTATTGATTTCCAGCGACGAATCTCAATCTTATCTCGCCGAGTGGCGGGCTTGCGGCTGTTTAATGCTCGAGTTAATGGCCCTGCTGGAAAGATCATATCCGTAGACCCAATATCCAACTCTTGATGCTGATGCGGTTCGACATCACGCTCTGAGTCATCATCTACAAGGGTATGATTGTCGTCAACGCTCGGCTCTGGGGCGATTTCAGTGACGCTGGCAACCAGTTTATAACCACGTTTGGGAACCGTGATCAAATAGTGAATACTTTCTTCTCGACCATCACGTAATAGCTTTCTTAACTCAAAAATAGATTGCGTGACCACCTGATCGGTGACAATCGCACCGCCCCAGACATGCTCTATTAACTGCTCACGACAAAAGACTTCCCCTGGATTTTTTGCAAGAAAATACAGAAGGTTAATTAATCTTGGCTCGACCGAAACTTCCCTATCTTGGCGATACAATTTATTTTCATCAACGTTTAATCTCCAATCGTTGATTTGAAAATGCATTCCAACCATGTGTGTACCATGAAGTATCAGTATCCCCCGTGGCTGTGGCGTTGGCTACGTTCACTCACTTGCCGCTGACCTGCTACATTCAGTCATTGGGGGATAGGCAATGATTAAGTGACATTTATGTCATTTAATCAAGAAGGGCGGGATTATATAAAGATTTAGATCAACCGACTAATTATCCGACAAACTAAAAATGCAAACTAAGGTTGGTTATTCCAACGCCGCTAAAATGGAACAGTGACTGGCATCGTCATCGGTGTCACCACAGCAGGCATCATTGATCTTTTTTAATGCGATGCGAATACGCGTTAACTCAGCAATTTTCTCATCAATTAACGTCAGTTTCGCGCTGGTGATCGATTTCACTTCAGCGCAACTGTGTTCGGTCGCTTCAAGCTTAATTTCCAGTAATTCTTTAATTTCGTCCAAACTCAAGCCCAGTGCTTTGGCTTTTAAAATAAAGCTCACTTGGCGCTGATTAGCCTCACTGTATAAGCGATAACCCGATTCGCTACGCCCCGCAGGTTTGATTAAACCGTTTTTCTCATAAAAACGTAGGGTATCGCTCGATACGCCACAACGCTTAGCTAACTCGCCGATCTGAAACATTGATTTTCCTCCGTAAAGCCAATGGATTTTTTACTTGAAAAAATGACTTTTAACGATTATTTTCCTCATGCCAAACGATTGCGCAAGACCTTTAACCAGAATTTGGCTAGAATATGCGCCATCTTCACACAAGAACAACACTCATCATCGGCGCATGACATTACCGTGCTTGGGATGAGAAGGCGCTTTGTGGTAAAACATTTTGATTATACCCAAGTCATCCGTGATTGCTTGGGCAAATACACTCCATCAATGAAAGGAAAGTGGAAGCATGAACAACGCTCGCCCTATTCGCCGCGCTCTGATCAGCGTCTCTGATAAAACGGGTATTCTTGAATTCGCTCAAGCACTTGCAGAACGTGACGTAGAACTTCTCTCAACGGGCGGCACCGCTCGCCTTTTAGCCGAGCATGGCCTCACTGTGACAGAAGTGTCTGATTATACTGGCTTTCCAGAAATGATGGATGGACGCGTAAAAACGTTACACCCGAAAGTGCATGGCGGAATCTTAGGCCGTCGTGGTCAAGATGACGCCATCATGGCAGAACATGACATTCAACCAATCGATATGGTGGTGGTAAACCTGTATCCCTTTGCTGATACCGTTGCGAAAGCCGGTTGCACATTAGCCGATGCGGTTGAGAACATCGACATTGGTGGGCCAACCATGGTGCGTTCTGCGGCGAAAAACCATCAAGACGTAACGATCGTGGTCAATGCCCACGACTACTCACGTGTGATTGCAGAAATGGATGCTAACGACAACGCTCTAACTCTAGATACCCGTTTCGATCTCGCCATTGCTGCTTTTGAACATACCGCCGCTTACGATGGCATGATAGCCAACTACTTCGGCACGCGGATTCCCTCTTATGGCGACAATCAAGAAGGGGATGAGGACTCCAAGTTCCCAAGAACTTTTAATGCGCAGTTCATCAAAAAACAAGACATGCGCTACGGCGAAAACAGCCATCAAGCGGCAGCGTTTTATGTAGAAGCTCACCCACAAGAAGCCTCAGTCGCGACCGCGCGTCAAATTCAAGGCAAAGCATTGTCGTACAACAATATTGCCGATACCGACGCTGCGCTTGAATGTGTGAAAGAGTTCGCTGAACCCGCGTGTGTGATTGTCAAACACGCGAATCCATGCGGCGTCGCCTTAGGTAGCGATATTCTTCAAGCCTACAACCGCGCTTACCAAACCGACCCAACCTCAGCCTTTGGTGGCATTATTGCTTTTAACCGCGAGCTCGATGCGGACACAGCAACGGCAATTATTGAACGCCAATTTGTCGAAGTGATCATCGCTCCAAGCGTTTCTGAGCAAGCGGCTGAGATTATCGCGGCGAAAAAGAATGTTCGCTTACTGGCGTGCGGTGAATGGTCGAGTAAAACGACTGGTTTCGATCTCAAACGAGTTAACGGTGGCTTGTTGGTACAAGATCGCGACCAAGGTATGGTTACTGTTGATGATCTTAATGTTGTTACCACTCGTCAACCGACGGAAGAAGAGCTTAAAGATGCACTGTTCTGTTGGAAAGTCGCGAAATACGTTAAATCGAACGCGATTGTTTACGCCAAAGGAGATATGACCATCGGTGTCGGCGCAGGACAAATGAGCCGGGTGTATTCGGCTAAAATCGCCGGTATTAAAGCTGCTGACGAAGGTTTGCAAGTCGAAGGCTGCGTAATGGCTTCTGATGCTTTCTTCCCTTTCCGTGACGGAATCGATGCAGCAGCCCAAGCGGGAATCAAGTGTGTCATTCAACCCGGTGGTTCCATGCGCGATGATGAAGTGATTGCTGCCGCCAATGAACACGGAATGGCAATGATCTTTACCGGAATGCGTCATTTCCGTCATTGATTTAGGTTCTAGGCTCTAGGTCCTAGAGCCTTTAAAATTTAAGGAAGTCATTATGCAAGTTCTCGTTATTGGTTCTGGTGGCCGTGAGCACGCTCTGGGTTGGAAAGTCGCACAGAATCCTCAAGTTGAAACCGTCTTTGTCGCTCCGGGTAATGCGGGGACCGCGCTTGAACCTAAGCTAGAAAACGTCAATATTGCCGTAGAAGATATTGCCGGTTTAGTCGCCTTTGCTCAGCAAAAAAACATTGCCCTCACCATTGTTGGCCCTGAAATCCCTCTCGTGCTTGGCGTGGTTGATGCATTCCGTGACGCGGGACTAGCGATTTTCGGCCCCACTCAAGCGGCGGCGCAATTAGAAGGTTCAAAAGCCTTTACCAAAGATTTTCTCGCTCGCCATAATATTCCGACCGCCGCTTACGCTAACTTTACCGAGATTGAGCCAGCGCTGGCTTATGTACGTGAACAAGGCGCACCGATCGTCGTCAAAGCCGATGGTCTGGCGGCGGGTAAAGGGGTCATTGTTGCGATGACGCTGCAAGAAGCCGAAGACGCCATTCAAGATATGTTGGCGGATAATAGCTTTGGCGAGGCGGGCAGCCGCGTCGTCATTGAAGAGTTTCTCGATGGCGAAGAAGCCAGTTTTATCGTCATGGTCGATGGTAAAAATGTACTGCCGATGGCCACCAGCCAAGATCATAAACGCGTTGGTGATGCTGATACTGGCCCAAATACTGGCGGAATGGGCGCTTACTCTCCTGCCCCGGTCGTCACTCAAGACGTACACGATCGTGTGATGCGTGAAGTGATTTACCCCACTGTGCGCGGCATGGCAGCGGAAGGTAACCCTTACACAGGTTTTCTCTACGCGGGATTGATGATTGATGCTCAAGGCACACCGAAAGTGATTGAATACAATTGCCGCTTTGGTGACCCTGAAACCCAACCGATTATGATGCGACTGCAATCAGATTTGGTTGAGCTGTGCTTAGCGGCGCTGGATGGCAGACTTGATCAAGTAGAATCGAAATGGGATCCACGTGCATCGATTGGCATTGTGCTTGCCGCCGGTGGTTACCCAGCCGATTATCGTAAAGGAGACGTAATTTCTGGTTTGCCGACGCAAGAAGTCGCTGGAGAGAAAGTCTTCCACGCTGGTACCAGTAATCAATCAGGCGCTGTGGTGACCAACGGGGGACGAGTATTATGCGCCACGGCATTAGGAGAAAACGTCTTCCAAGCTCAGCAGCGCGCTTATCAGCTCGCTAAGCAAATAGAGTGGCAAGGCATGTTCTATCGCCATGACATTGGCTACCGAGCGATTGCTCGTGAGCAAGCAAAATAGACGTTGCGACCATTACTGATGACCAAGCCATAATCAAAAAGCCGGATCACCGGCTTTTTGATTTTCTGATTCTTGTCTCAATCAAGCATCTCTAACCGATGGTCTTTTTATCTAAGTATTTAATCGGCATCAATCAATGCTGGTTGAGTCATGCAAGTTCTGTCAGGTTCTGCCACTGATAACACGCTGTCGACTTGCAACTGAGCACTGCTCACTCTACCCAACAAGGCAACATAATGAGGAGTTTTCAAACGTTCCATGACATGCTCTGGCGTAGTCAACGGCCAGATCACTTGCGAAAAACGACGTCCGGTACAGCTGGTTAAGCTTTGTCCGTCCCACACACCTTGATATAAAGACCAACCTTGACGAGCTTGCTGCTTGCTCATTGCTACCAGTTGCTGCGCTTGCTGCAAATACTCACTACGCTGCTCTAAGTTTAATGGCAACACTTTACCATCAACACGAAATTGCTGATAAACCGCTTCCCCTTGTTGGTTAAAGCGCACATGCACGCGGTAAGGGACCAATTGCGCGCCTCTTAGCTGCATGCCTTCACGCACCACTTCACGCACAGAACCAGACTCCCAGCGATAATTGGTTTGATACCAGCCATAGTCGCCCATTAGTACCTGATCAGCACCATGAGCCGGACGATTTTGATATTCGGTATACCAATAGAAATGCGTCGCATCGCCCATCGTTTGACCACCGACATAGTCATTACGTTGATCAAGATTGGCATGAGGAACCGAAGAAGCACAGCCGATAAGAAGCAGGGTAAGAAGAAGTGAGAGGAATTTTTTCATGATAGAGACGCCGAGATAGAATATCTCGGCGTAGTATAAATTACTTCAATGAATCTTTCAGTGCTTTCCCGGCAACAAATGCTGGAACATTAGCGGCTGAAATTTGGATCTCTTCACCGGTTTTTGGATTACGGCCAGTACGCGCCGCACGGTGATTAACTTTAAATGTACCAAAACCAATTAGTTGAACTTGGTCGCCCTCTTTAAGTGCACCTTCAACCGCACCAAGAGTCGCTTCAAGAGCAGCTTTAGCCTGTACTTTAGAAAGATCTGCTTTCTCTGCAATAAAGTCGATTAATTGGGTCTTGTTCATTAGGTTTCCCTTCTTATAGGTTATCAAATCGAACCCACTCTAAAACATAAATGCCCTATCTGGCAAAGGTTTGTCGTATCCGTTGTGCTTCTCTGACGTACTTTTAACCATAATATGAGTATTCACTCACAATTTACTGTATTTTCAAGCCTCGCCTGACCTTGTTTTAACCCACCAGCGCCTTTATTTATAGACAAAGACGATCAAACTCTCTACTGATTGGATACCCATAACTTGGAATAGTCAGCCAGTAGCAATGAACGAGAATCTTGACCTTGAAGTGAACAAGTATAGCGATATAGAGTAGCTATACTGTGTCAATAATCCGGAAAATGAACCTATTATTAAGGCTGTTATGCTGCTATTAAGCTTATACGTGACTATCGCGATTGGCGTTTCTTTTATTTGCTCCGTATTAGAGGCTGTACTGCTCAGTATCACTCCAAGCTACCTAGCTCAATTACGACAGCAAGATCACCCAAGTGCTGAAAAACTCTCGCTGATAAAAGCAGATATTGATCGCCCGTTAGCTTCAATCCTCACTTTAAATACCATCGCCCACACCGTCGGTGCAGCAAGTGCTGGTGCTCAGGCAAGCCTTGTTTTTGGTAACCAGTGGCTGGGATTATTTTCGGCATTGCTAACCTTAGCTATCTTAGTCTTATCTGAGATTATCCCCAAAACCTTGGGTGCCACCTATTGGCGTCAATTAGCACCTATCTCTGCCAATGTATTGCATTGGATGATTTGGGCTTTAAGCCCCTTCATTTGGTTTTCACAACAGATCACGAAACGTTTAGCCCCTCAGCAACCATCGATAAAATTGCGTGATGAACTCTCCGCGATGGCATTAATGGCTAATGAAAGTGGCGAGTTAGCCGAAGGAGAGTCGAAAATACTCAACAATCTGCTCTCCATTAGCGATGTTCCCGTCACTCAAGTCATGACACCGCGGACGGTACTTTTCAGAGTCAGTGCCGATATGAGCATTGATGAGTTTTTGCATGAACATAGTGACACACCATTTTCACGACCACTGATTTATAGCGGAGAGACAGATAATGTGATTGGTTTTGTGCACAGACTAGAGCTATTCAAATGGCAACAAAACCATCAAGGCGCTCAGAAACTCGGTAATGTGATGCGCCCGTTGCATGTTGTGCTTAACACACAAACCTTACCGAAAGCGTTTGATCAGATGATGAAAAAACGTCAGCAGCTCGCGTTAGTCGTCGATGAATATGGCAGCGTGCAAGGCTTGCTAACCCTAGAAGATGTGTTTGAACACCTTGTCGGTGAAGAGATCCTTGACGAAGCAGACAAAGTCACCGACATGCAACAATTAGCCACTGAACGCTGGGAACAATGGAAAGAGGCACATGGCGTTATTGAAAGCCGAGACGAGGATGAGTCAGATCGTCGATAATATCTCATCCTCTGACGGCTAAGCTCGATGATGTGATCTTGGCCTTAGGGTGCTTTTTGCCATTGGCGGAAATCGTTGCCCGTCGGAGCTTGGGATACGCGCAGACCAAATTCGGGTAAGACCGCATAAAGGTGATCAAAAATATCCGACTGAATGCGCTCATACTCAACCCAAACGGTCGTGGCAGTGAAACAGTACAGCTCTAAGGCGATGCCTTCATGGGTTGGTGCAAGCTGACGGACCATCAAGGTCATATGCTGATGAATCTCTGGATGAGCCCGCAGGTAACGCTCTAAGTAAGCGCGAAAACTGCCTAAGTTCGTTAATCTTCGGCCATTAATAGGGCTACTTTCATCAACGTGATGCTCACGATTATAAACGGTGATTTCTTGTACTTTTTGCTTAATATACGGTTCTAATAACTGTGCATGAGTTAAGCGCTCAATAGCCTGTTCCGTTAAAAACTGAACACTCGTCGCATCCACTAAAACACTGCGCTTAATGCGTCGACCACCAGCCTCACGCATCCCCTTCCAGTTCTTAAAAGAGTCGGAGATCAGGGCATAAGTTGGAATCGTGGTGATGGTACGATCCCAGTTTTGCACTTTGACCGTGGTTAAGCTGATGTCAATCACATCGCCATCTGCGCCATATTTGGGCATCTCTAACCAATCACCGACACTGAGCATTTTATTGGCCGATAACTGCACCCCTGCGACTAAGCCCAAAATTGGGTCTTTAAACACCAACATGATCACCGCCGTCATCGCACCGACACCACTGAGAAGCAGTACCGGCGACTTACCGATTAATATCGACGTCACTAATAACGTGGCAATAATAAATAAAATGATTTTGAGGCTTTGGTTTAACCCTCGTAATGGCATCGTGCGGCCAACGGCGGTTCTCGATAGCAAGATTTCCAACACATTAAGCAACGAGTAAAAGGCTAACAGCCCATATACCACCACCCATAACGCCACCAAGGTCAGTATCACCTCACGTAAAGCACTGTCTTGTGATAACCACAGTTGGGTTTGCACACCGATGACCGCGCCTTGGATCAATAAAGCAATGCGACTGAATAAATTGCCAGCAAACAGCACATGTCGCCAAGAGGCTTGAGAGTCATCGGCATGTTGTTTTAACCATCTCACCACCCCCCGATGAAGGAAAACATGAATCGCAACAGCAATCAGTACAATCAATCCCAAAGCCTCAGCAATAGGGATAATTCTTGATAGTTCAATATCATACTGACTCAGCCATTGAGCCATTGATTCCAGCATGGGGCACTCCTTAAAATTGAAGTTGGATGATGAATATCGCTCGCAATACTCAAACGACGTAGCGCCGTAAATAAACAGAGTATCGGGGGTAACTAGCCTAACGTTAAGCCAATATTGCTCATACAGTCATCACGTAGTTCATGGCGCAGGTCTTTAATCAACTCAATATCTCGCTCGGTAACTTCACGCAAGGGTCTAAAAATCGCCCATTGCACATCCCATTCAGCGCACACCGCTTCATTGCTCTTTTGGTTGTCATTGGTGATCACTTCACCGGTTTGCGCCTCTTCTAACTGAGCCACCGTACGCACCGAAATTTGACTGACTTTTTGCATCGATTCATAGAGGTCATCTCGGTCAAGCAAACCATGCAATAACGTCGCCAGCGCTTCACAAGCGTCAATCGCTGGATAGACTAAATACAGCTCAAACGCTTCCGTCGTTGGGATCAATTCTTCGAGCTTCTCTAGCTGACGATCAAAGTCAATCTTGGCATTTTTAACGGTCATTAATTCCCAAACGCTATCCAAAATATCACGATAACGACGTGCATCAGCAAATTCTGTTTGCTGACAAAATAGAGCGTAATTAGGATACATGCGCTCACAAAGGCAAGCCATAAAGGTAATCTGTTGCCAAGGTTCAAACTTCTCAAGACGAAGCTGCAAAGGATTCTGTAACATAGTCACTCTAATGATGGAGGAAAAAAGACCTTGAAAGTGTACTGGATAACGAGAGGGGAAAGCAACAAAGCGGCGAGGATGGTAGAAAAAACGTAAGCGTTCACCGAGGTATCTTGACTTACCATGCCTGAAGAAGCATGTGCAGTTTATAGATCAAAAACGTTCGGGTACGGTTTCTTCTCAACGACTGACGTGATGATTTCACTCAGAACTGACA
>NZ_VHTC01000026.1:0-39828 GCF_013048685.1 Vibrio sp. A8-1 | reverse complement strand
TTAGGGGCTTTCTTTCTGCTCATAACAAACAGGATGAAGCACTGGAATGATCACTCAATAGTAAAAAGTGGATCAAGTGCTGAGTGTCACACTTTTTCTGTCAATAGGGGCTTGGTGAACACTTACTTTCATTGCATTATTGAGATCTAAATAACGTTGTAATGTTTGTTGAAATCGATCAAAAGATATAGGTTTGAGTAAATAGTCAAAACAACCAAGCTGCATTGCTTCTTGAACCGTATTTACGTCATCTGATGCTGTGATAAGTACAACATCTTGTTTTCTTTTCTTTTTCTGAGCAAGAATATCACGATATAAATCAATACCTAAACCATCCGGCAGATAATTATCGAGTAAGATAAGCTGTGGTTGATAAGCTTGAATAATCGTGCGAGCTATCTTCTGAGACTCAGCGATCCCGACAACAGTACATCGACTAAAACCTTGAATGATATCCAAATAAATATTAGTAATATTTACGTCATCCTCAACAATAACGATATCAATCGTTTCCATTCCTCCCTCCTGACTTTATGCTAATTATTAATATAGTTTGGGATAAATACAGAAAAAATACATCCCTGAGGTTCAGCATTATCAATGTTAATAAAACCACCCGCTTGTTTTACATAGTGATCGACAAGATATAGCCCAAGACCATGATCTTCCTTATCATCTTTACGAGTCACACCTCGATTCCATATTACTTCCTTTTCCTGTATAGACAGACCACTTCCATTGTCAGACACTTCAATCAAAATATCTTGTCCTGCATCGGTAATTAAAATGCCAACATAAGGACTCTTCGTTTGATTTATTCGACATGAATCAAAGGCATTCTCAATCAAATTTCCTAATACTGTGCATAATTGATGATCATCTAACTTTGTTTGATTGTTACTTAACTGACAAGTGGGATCTAAACGAAAATCAATATTTAACTCTTGTGCACGTAAAGCTTTCCCTAGTAAAAATGCAGCGACTTGATTGACGCGGATAGAATGCTGAATAAAGTCTAACAGCTCTTGTTTACTCCCACTTTCATTATTAATTAATATCATCGCCTCTTGAATCTTTCCCATTTTTAACAATCCAGAAAGTGTCGTTAACTTATTAGAAAACTCATGACGAAGAACACGAAAATTATCACTATATTGTTTAATTTGAGTTAAGCTTGCGGAGACCGCATACACATCATTCTGCTCACGAAAGCTCAGAACCCAACCAACAAGATTTTTATTATGTAATATGGGTTCTCGATTAGCGATAATTTGATGATGGTTTAATCGATAAAACTCATCTTTTTGCTTATCGATGAGTGAACTCTTATTATCTAACCAACTACAATCATTAAGATAATCTCTAATGTTAATATTTTCTTCTGAACCGTATGGAAGATAGCGTTTTGCTGCTGGATTTATAACAATTATCCTACCTTGTAAATCAACCGCAATAATACCCTCATAGACAGCATATAAAATAGATTGTTGAATTTCCCAAGAGAGCGAAATTTCTTCTGGTTCCATATTATTCATTTTTCTTTGTATGTGCCGAGAAAACAACCAGACTAATAATAATGAAATAGAAATTAATAATAAGGCATCAACAATCAAAGGACGAAAGTAGTCTTTAAGCCAATATTGAAACCGTGTTAACAGATAACCGACTGAAACCACACCAATAATATTACCTTGGCTATCAATAATCGGTGACTTCCCTCGTATACCATAACCTAAACTCCCTTCTCGCAAAGAAGTATACGATTCCTTTCTTAATAAAGCTCCCGCATTATCATCACCTTGCATTGGATAACCTATACGATCCGGCTCTGGATGAAATAAGCGAATACCATTTTGATCACCAATAACAATAAAGCTCGCATCAGAATAATGCATGATACGCTCAATCGCCTTGTGAATTTCTGTAATGTTTTTTGTTTCTACTAAAGTAATCAACTCTGGATCACTAGCAATATCTTGAGCTTGTAATAATGCACGAGTACGAACTTGATCATCAATAGAAGAGGATAATGCTTGATAGAATCCCCAGGCCATGTAAAGGAATTGAATGAGGAGTAAAAAAGTAAGCAATAAGAATATCTTATTACGAAAGCGTAAATGCATAAAAAAACATCGGTTTCGATTGCTATTTATCTGAATCACGTCCAGATTTTTACGCATTACCTTATACATATTCACTCATATAATTACACAACTTACGTATTCCACAGCATACCTAAAGACAACAACTTTACTACCAGTATTTAACAAAAAAAAGGGTAAAGTCACAAAATGACTTTACCCTTTGAAATAGTTATCTTAAGCCATGTTTGAAAGGCTTTTATTTCTAAATGAGTTTATTAATGGCCAACAGATTGAAAAAATTGTCACTATCAATAGAAATTGAGTAATTCCTGATTGAACAAAAATACTGAACTCTTGATTAGAGATCCGAAATGCTTGCCTAAACGACTGTTCCATTTGGCTGCCAACAATAACAGCAAGAATCATTGGTGCAGTAGGAATAACCAGTTTGTGCATAATAAACCCAACTATACCTAATAAAATTAAGATATAAAAATCTACCACAGAATTCCCAATAGCATAGCAGCCCACGAAAGCAAGCCCTAAAACGATAGGATATAAAACATTCGCAGGGATAGCGAGCATACGAACTAAAACACCTGCTAATGGAATATTTACGAAAGCCAGAATAATATTCGCGACAAATAAACTTGCGATCAATCCCCACGCTGTTTCTGGATGCTGGGTAAATAAAAGTGGCCCAGGTTGTATTCCTAACATTAATAAGGCCCCCATCATGACTGCCGTCGTACCTGAACCAGGGATACCTAATGAGAGCATAGGGATCATCGCTCCAATGGATGCTGAGTTATTCGCTGATTCAGGAGCGGCTAGTCCTTCTATCGCACCTTTGCCAAATTCATCTTTGTTGGGTGAGAGTTGTTTCTCATTATTATAACAAAGTAACGATGCCATTGTTCCCCCTGCGCCGGGGAGTGCCCCGACAATAAAACCAACAGGGGCACTGCGTAAAATGGGCCATTTCGATCTGCGCCAATCCTCTTTACTGATCCAAATCCGTTTAAACTGAGTCTGTGCTTTTTTACTACCATCACCTAAGGTTGTCATGCTTTTCAGCACTTCTCCTAATGCATAAATGCCAATGATCACCACCAAGAAGTCAACACCTGTTTGGAGCTCAAGGGAACCAAAAGTAAAACGACTTAATCCGGATTGAGCATCAATGCCGATTGTTGCAATCGCTAACCCTATTGCCATAGAGAAGAAACCTTTCAGCATATTGCCTTTAGACATAGAAACCGTCATCGAAAGGGCGGCTAGCATTAACATAAAATATTCTGCTGGACCAAATCTAATCGCAAAGTTGGCTACAGGCTCAGCAAGAAAGGTCATGAGCACCGCAGCGATAGTACCTCCGATCAATGATGCGATTGCTGAGATAGCAAGTGCGGCTTCTGCACGCCCTTTCATTGCCATCGGATAACCATCGAAGGTTGCCGCCAAGGCAGCACCGTCTCCGGGTGTATTGATTAAAATCGAGCTACGGGAACCACCAAACATCGCCCCCATATAGATCCCTGTCATCGTAATTAATGATGCCGTAGGCCCCATGGCATAAGTCATGGGCAATAGAACGGCAACGCCCGTCGCCGGACCAAGACCCGGTAGCATGCCGATAATCGTTCCCATGATCCCACCAAGTGTTATCAGTAGAAGATAATAAGGCTGTAAAGCAATCCCAAAGCCATTAAAAAGATTCGTAAATATATCTGTCATAGTTAATTTTCCTTAACTAAAAAGTGTTCCGCTAGGTAAATTAATGGATAATAATTCATTGAAAATGAAGTAAATCCCAACAGAAAAAACCACACCAATGACTAATGATTGCTTCCAACGTTTAATACCACATGTAACCATTAACATCATCAGCATAAAAAACATCGTGCTTATAAGAAAGCCAACAAGCTCAAACATAAAAGAATACAGCAAGGAAATTAAACATGTTGATAATACCCTATATGTATTAATCTTATTTTTTGAATGCTCATCAATCGTCTTCATTATTGCTGTCATTGATGGAGAAAATCGACCATTAACGACTAATAATAATCCAATCACAATCATAAAAATCGAGATCGACAAAGGCATAATAATCGGTTCCCACTCATTACCAAATATAGGCCTTGGTAATAAATAGGCGTAACTACCATAACTTAAGCCAAAGAGAATACTGATAATACCGGTCAATCCATCCCAATTAGATTTACTATAATCTTTCATATTTATATCATCCATAAATGTACAAGAGAATAAACCAATACCTATAACGATAATTTTTATCTAGGCGATTGGTTTATTTCTGTATTGAAAATTTATATAACTCTAGAAAACTTCTTTAATCAAGGCATTATATTGTTGATTCGTATTTTCTAAGAATGGTTGAAAATCATCAAAATCCAGATAAGCATCATCCCATCCATTGCGTTGTAATGCGGCTTTCCAGCTATCAGTATGAATCATTTTTTCTAAAGCATCACGCCAATAATTGATGGCTTCTTCTGGCATATCTTTCGGTCCAAATAAGCCACGCCAATTTTCAAAAACCACATCAATTCCCTGCTCTCTAACGGTAGGAATTTCGGCCATCATCCCTTCACCAACTCGTTTATCAGCAGTTTGAGCTAATGCTCTCAACTCACCACTTTGTATTAAACCAGCTACATCGCCTAACCCTGTTGAAATCAAATCAATGTGTCCGCCTAAAACCTGAGCAACAACTCCACCGTCTTGAAATGATATATAATCTATATTTTTTAAATTATTAACCCCAGCAGCTTTCGCCACTAAGAGAAATTGAATATGGTCCATTGAGCCAGCAGCGGATGTACCACCTATTTTAATAGACTTAGGATCTTGTTTTAGCGCCTCCATAACCTGATTAATTGAGGTATAAGGAGAATTTTTAGGCACAACAAAAGCGGCATAATCCGTAATTAAGCGCGCAATAGGGGTCGTATCTTGATAACTGTATGGTGTTAAACCGACTAAATGAGTCAGTAAGATCGGAGGAGAATAAACAGAAATTAAGTCTCCTTTACCTTTCTGACTTTGCATATAAGCCAAATTTACTGCACCTCCGCCACCGGGACGATTAATCACCGGTAGATTCGCATTAATAATCCCCTCATCTTTTAATGTCTTAGCTACGGTACGAATCGTAATATCCCATCCTCCACCCGCACCCGCTGGAGCAACCATATTAATGGTTCTTGGAGGATATGATTTCGCAAAAGCAGAGGATACCCCTAATAAAGAGCTAAGTATTATCAACCATGTTACAGAGATATATTTTATTTTATTCATCGTTCTATCCTTGTGTCTGACTTAATGTAAATTATTTTTTATAGTTTTTAATCTGGCTTATATTGTTGCTCTACTAACAACGGTTAATGAAAACAACTTATAATGTTTTCAACTTGTTTACATTAAGTGACAATAAAGTAAATTAACGAGAGGAAGGACACTTTTTACCATACAGCTTATGGTGTTTATGGTTTTTATGATGTTAATTATTGACCGACAAAGGTAGACGTCAGCTAAACCATTGATCTAAGTAGTAGCTGACACCAATCTGAAAAAACATGACGAGTTTATGAAATAATAATTAAGAGTTTTTACTCTCGATCAACACCGAAATCCCTTCTTCTGCTAATTCTTGTCGGACACTGATTGGAAATGCCCGGTCAGTGATCACCACATCAAAACACTGCATATCGAGCGCATGAAAGGTGGCAACTTTGCCATATTTAGAAGAGTCAGAGACAAGGATGACTTTTTGTGCTGCCGCTGCGACTGCCCTTTTGACAATGACCTTAGGCTCACTGGGCGTAGAGATACCGCGCAGATTCCATGATGAAGTTGAGACAAACGCGATATCCACATTCATTCCCGCCAGAAAGTCTGACACTTTACTCCCTACGCTGGACTGATTCTCACGATCAATTCGTCCGCCCGTATGATAAAGCTCGCTTTTACTGTGATGGGTTAGAAAAGCCGCAATAACAAAATCGTTAGTAATAAAAAGCAGATCATCACGGCTAGCAAGTTGATGAGCGATTTCCAGTGTAGTGGTCCCAGCATCAAGATAAACCGTAGCATTTTGTTGCACCAACTGGCTAGCAATAAGGCCAATCATCGCTTTCTCATTAGCGTGTTGCGTCGCTTTAGCATCATGAGAAGGCTCCTGATGCAGCACTTTAGTCAGTTGCACACCGCCTGACACGGACAATACCTTACCCAATTTTTCGAGTTTAGCGATATCGCGACGAATGGTCATGTGCGACACCTCTAATTGCTCAACCAGTTCGTTAATGCTGATCACTTCCTGTTGTGAAAGCAGAGATAGGATAGTTTTGTGACGTTCTGCTGGAATCATAATGACTTAGCTATAAGTAATGAGTGTACTCATATTATCAGTCATCAGCCATGGTGTGAAGTTGTGTTAACTATTGTTAAAAACAAACAAATTCTGGAGAAAACCTGAAGCTGTAAAGTGTGAACATCTAGTTATTTTCCATATCATTACTAATGATTGTTAATTTTTGTGATGAATGACGCATGACACCTCGCCAAATATCACATAGAATCACAATTAATAACACAAATTAACATAAATATTCAATGCGAGATAAGTATATGGATAATCAAACCGTGAAATCGATAGCGGTGATCGGATTAGGATCTATGGGGATGGGGGCTGCAAAATCCTGTATTCGCGCAGGACTCGATGTGTACGGCATTGACCTCAACCCAATCGCTCTCGAAACACTAGGTAACTACGGGGCGAAAGCGGTAGCTAGCGACGCCAATCTATTTGCTCACGAACTCGATGCGGTTTTATTGTTAGTCATCAACGCCAAGCAAGTGAAATCGATTTTGTTCGATTCAGGTTTAGCCGCCAACCTAAAACCAGGCACAGCCATCATGGTGTCTGCCACCATCTCTGCCCAAGATGCAAAAGATATTGAAGCGGGCCTTAAGTCTTACCATCTGCTGATGTTAGACGCCCCCGTTTCCGGTGGTGCAATAAAAGCCGAAGCCGGTGATATGACCATCATGGCATCCGGAAGTATAGAGGCGTTCACTAAATTGGCTCCCGTGTTAGCGGCAACGGCAGGCAAAGTTTATAACATCGGTACCGAAATTGGTCTTGGTGCTACCGTCAAAATCATTCACCAACTTTTGGCAGGTGTACATATTGCTGCCGGAGCTGAAGCGATGGCCCTGGCCGCTCGTGCCAATATTCCTCTCGATTTAATGTACGACGTGGTCACTAACGCGGCAGGTAATTCTTGGATGTTTGAAAACAGAATGAAACACGTTGTTGATGGTGACTACTCGCCAAAATCAATGGTCGATATCTTTGTTAAAGACCTTAATCTGGTCGCCAATACCGCACAAGACCTGAAATTCCCTCTGCCACTAGCGAGTACTGCACTCAACATGTTTATCTCTGCTAGTAATGCAGGTTTTGGTCAAGAAGATGACAGCGCAGTGATCAAGATTTTTGATGGCATCAATCTACCTGGCATGGAGAAATAATTATGTTACTTGGAGTCATTGCTGATGATTTTACTGGCGCAACCGATATTGCAGGTTTTCTGGTTGAAAATGGCATGCGCACTGTACAGCTCAACGGCATACCAAAGAAAAACATTCATGTAGACGCCGATGCTGTGGTCATCAGCCTTAAATCCCGCTCATGTCCCGCTGAACAAGCCGTCAACCAATCACTAGAAGCGCTTCGTTGGTTGCAAGTTCAGGGCTGCCAGCAGTTTTATTTTAAATACTGTTCGACTTTCGATAGTACTGCACAAGGCAATATCGGTCCGGTGACCGATGCCCTACTAGCAGAACTAAATGAAACCTTCACTATCGTTTGCCCAGCACTGCCAGTTAATGGCCGTACCGTATTCAATGGTTATCTATTTGTGCTTGGTGAACTCCTGAACGAATCGGGCATGCGCCACCATCCTGTAACACCAATGACAGATTCGAGCTTAGTTCGTCTGATGAATAACCAATCTCAAGGTGAATGTGGTCTGGTTAATTATCAAGTCATTGAGCAAGGTGTAGACGCCGTTGTTGCACGTTTTGCTCAATTACAAAAGGAAGGAAAACGCTACGCGGTTGTTGATGCCATTAATAGCACTCATCTGATTACTCTCGGTCAGGCAGTGAAATCACTCAAATTGATTACTGGTGGGTCAGGCTTAGCTGCAGGTATCGCTCAAAATTGGGCCAACAAACTGGCCGATCAAAGCGAAGCTCAATCGGCAGGCTTACCGACAAAAGCACCCGGTGTCGTGCTTTCTGGATCTTGCTCAGTCATGACGAATCAACAAGTCGCCCGTTATCAATCGGTAGCACCGCATTTTGCCGTCGACGTCGAAGCGTGTCTACGCGATAAAAACTATGTACAACAAGCGTTTATTTGGGTCACCGCGCAACTTGATAGTCAATACGCACCCATGGTGTATGCCACCGCAGATCCAGACAAACTCAAGGCCATTCAGACGCAATACGGTGCGGCCACTTCAAGTGAAGCGGTAGAGCAATTTTTCAGTCAACTTGCCCATCAATTGCAAGAGTTTGGGATTAAAAACTTTATTGTTGCCGGCGGTGAAACATCCGGAATTGTAACCCAAAGCCTTGGTGTCACTGGTTTTCACATCGGACCACAAATCGCTCCAGGTGTGCCTTGGGTCCAATCTATCGACGGTTCACTATCGTTGGCGCTTAAGTCAGGTAACTTCGGCGATGAACGCTTCTTCGAAAAAGCACAGGATTTTTATCTATGACAGAACAACAACTTAGAGAACAAATGGTTAGCCTTGCACGCTCCATGTTTGAACGTGGTTACGCCACGGGTGGTGCAGGAAACCTATCATTGAAATTACCAAACGGCCATTTTCTCGCTACACCAACAGGCTCTTCATTTGGCCGTTTAATCGCCGAAGAATTATCTGTGGTGGATATTGAGGGTAATCAACTCTCCGGCAAACGTGCTTCAAAAGAGATAGCCTTCCATCTAGCTATCTACCGAAACAATCCGAAATGTAACGCAATTGTGCATTTGCATTCTACTTATCTGACAGCGCTCTCCTGTATCGATAATCTCGATGCTGATAATGCTATTCGCCCTTTCACACCCTACTACGTGATGCGTATCGGCCAATTACCTGTCATTCCCTATTTGCGCCCGGGTGAACCACGTATTGCCGAAGAACTGGCTAAACGTGCCGCTGATTACCGTGCATTCTTACTGGCTAACCACGGCCCAGTCATCACTGGCGCCGATCTAGAAGATGCCGTGGATAACGCTGAAGAATTAGAAGAAACCGCCAAGTTAATGTTTTTACTCAATAACCATCCAGTTCGTTACCTCACAGAGGTCGAGGTGGAAGACCTAAAAGGGAGAGGAAAGTAATGGCTAAATTTGCTGCGAACCTTACCATGCTGTTCAACGAAGTGCCTTTTATAGAACGCTTTGAGCATGCACATCGTGCTGGCTTTAAGGCGATCGAATTTTTGTTTCCTTATGCTTTCGAACCACAAGTGTTGGCGAAAAAATTAGAGCAATACGGGTTTGAACAAGCGCTGTTTAATATGCCTCCCGGCGACTGGGATGCCGGTGAAAAAGGCTTCGCGGCTCTACCGGGGCGTGAGCAAGAATTTAGGCAAAGTGTCGCCACCACACTGATGTATGCCAAAGCACTCAACTGCAAAAAAGTACACGCTATGTCAGGCATCATCGATCCAGCGTACAGCCTGCAACAACACATCGATACCTTTATCGCCAACATTCGTTACGCTGCGGATACCTTTGCCGAACATGGCATTGATGTACTGATTGAACCTCTAAACCATCGCGATGTTCCTCATTACTTCATTTCTCATCAACGGCGTGCCGTTGAATTGATTCAGATGGTTAATCGTCCGAATGTGAAATTACAACTCGATCTGTACCACGCACAGATCATGGATGGTGATCTGGATGTTCTGATCCGCGATTTAGCGCCATTTACTGGCCATATTCAAATTGCGTCAGTGCCACACCGTAATGAACCTAGTGACGGTGAAATCAACTACCCGTATCTCTTCGATGTACTGGATAACTCCGGTTATGACGGCTGGATCGGGTGCGAATACAAACCTAAAACCACTACCGAACAAGGCTTAGGCTGGGTCAAGCCTTACTTATAACGCTCATAACAATAATAACAAGTAATACAACAAGGACATGTGTATGAACATCGTAATCACTGGTGGTGCCGGATTTCTCGGATCTCTACTAGCTCAAACCCTACTCCAACAAGATTCAGGTTCGATTCAGTCTTTAATGATTGTCGATCGAGTCAAACCCAACGGTGCTATCACTGAAGATCCACGAGTCAGTGCCATCGTCGCCGACATCACCGATCCACAACAGGTGGCTACCTTGATTGGTCCGAAAACCACTCATGTATTTCACCTTGCTGCGATTGTATCGAGTCATGCAGAACAAGATTTCGATCTTGGAATCAAGGTCAACTTGACGGCAACACAGTTAATGCTTGAACAGTGTCGTCAAGTCAATTCAGAGATACGCTTTGTATTTTCTAGTTCGCTCGCGGTGTTTGGTGGAGCATTACCAGAGGTAGTGACGCCAATGACGGCGACTCAGCCCAGTTCTTCATACGGTACACAAAAAGCCATAGGCGAACTGTTGGTGAACGATTATGGTCGCAAAAATCTGGTTGATGCGATCAGCGTTCGTCTGCCAACGATCTGTATCCGTCCCGGTGTCCCCAATCAGGCCGCGTCATCGTTCGTGAGTGGCATGATTCGCGAACCGCTAAAAGGTCAAACATCCAACTGTCCAGTGGATCTTGACCTCGGACTGTGGATATCCAGCCCAGAAACTGTCATTCAGAATATTATCCACGCAAGCCGACTGGAGCGTAGTGCTATCCAGGGTTATCGAACTTTTAACTTACCCGGTATTAGAGTTACGCCACGCACTATGCTTGCTGCCATGGCAGAGCAAGTGGCTCCTTCTCGCACTGATCTCGTCACCATTAAAAAAGATAAAGCGATTGAATCGATCGTAGCAAGCTGGCCTCAAGCTATTGATAATACAAAGGAACTCAACCTAGGTTTCAGTGTTGATGCCAATTTCAATGCCGTTCTTTCTCGCTACCTTACGACTTGCTCAGTCGTAGAAATGGAGGATGCATAATGTTATCTACTTCCGTTATCGGTTTGATCATCGCGGTATTTGTTTTGATATTTCTGGTTCTGCGCACTCGGGTTCATGTCTTGATCGCAATGCTTGCAGCCGCTTGTATTGCGGGCTTGATTGGTGGATTAAGTGTTAATGAAACTATGTCGGCCATCAGCCAAGGATTTGGCGGTACCTTAAGTGGCATTGGCATTGTCATTGGTCTGGGTGTCATGATGGGAGCCATTTTGGAAACCTCTGGTGCTGGTGAGTCCATCGCCTATCATTTCATTAAATGGCTAGGTAAACGAAAGGAAGAGCTGGCGTTAGCGATCACCGGATACATTGTCAGTATTCCCGTCTTTGTCGATAGTGCCTTAATCATCCTTTATCCAATTGCTAAGTCTTTGGCTAAGACTTCTCAACGTTCGATTCTCACTCTTACGGTCGCACTAGCAGGTGGTCTTGTCGTCGCTCACCACTGTATTCCACCAACACCTGGACCATTGGGAGTAGCAAGTATTTTTGGTGTAGATATCGCTTCGATGCTCGGTTTTGGCTTGCTCATCGCTTTACCATCAGTGGCCGGAATTGTCATGTATGCGCGTTGGCTAGAGAAGCATTTCCCTGAGTACGCAACACCAGTGACGTTGGCTAAAGCACCAGAAGAGCAGAAGAAAGTTCACGCGGACTATATGGCGTCAAAGTCAGAAAAAGCATTACCCTCTTTGACTAAATCAATCATGCCTATCGTGGTACCGATTTTACTGATCCTAGCAAATTCGCTGACACAGCTGGCAGAGAAACAACTCGGATTAACGGAATTTAGCACCAGCTTTTTGGGTCAGGCTATTCAATTCCTTGGTCACCCGATCATTGCACTATCGATCAGTACATTACTGGCGGTATACACTTTGACGCCATACCTAGACAAAGCAGAGACAACCGCGAAGCTGGAACAAGGCATTTCAACATCAGGGATCATCCTTCTCGTTACTGGTGCTGGCGGTGCTCTGGGCAACGTACTGCGCGAGTCAGGCGCTGGGGCTGAAATTGCTAACCAAGTCGCCTCATTGCCCATCTCACCAATCATGATCCCGTTTATTATCGCAACATTAGTGCGAGTTATTCAGGGCAGTGGGACGGTTTCAATGATTACCGCGGCATCCATTTCTGCACCAGTTTTAGCCGAGATTCAAGATGTGAACATGCTTTTTGCCGCTTCCGCTGCAACAATGGGCAGTCTATTCGCGGGGTATTTTAATGACAGCCTATTCCATATTGTCAACCGTCTAATGGGAGTGACAGAAGTTCGCAAACAATTGGTGATTTGGACCATTCCAACCACTCTTGCTTGGGCGATTGGCGGTACGTTGATCATGACACTGAACCTTATTTTTGGAACCGCTGGCTCTATTTATGATCCTCTATTACCTCTTGTTATTCTCGGCTGGTGTCTCTATTTTATGAGTTCACAGAGTCGTTCAATGAGTCAGAGCCTTACCAAAATAAATCATTAATATCCATTTCCCTTTTTATAAAAGCGGAATGATTTAAATAAACCGATGAAGATAGCTACCCTCATCGGTTTATTCTCACAACAATCCCAGAAGATCAAAACTTTCTATGCCGAACGTCGAGTACGAACAAAAGGAGCCCCTTTATCATCGACCAGTACATCTGCATCCACCTGATACAGTTGATATATCAATTCGGAAGTCAAGAGATCTTGCGGTTTCCCTTGAGCTAACAACTGCCCTTGTTTCATCACTAAAAGATTATCTGCATATTGCGCGGCAAGATTAAGATCATGCAACACCATAATCGTAGTGTATTGATGCTGACGAGTTTGCTCAACCAAATGCTCAAGCAACACATGTTGATGGTGTAAATCGAGCGCACTGACAGGTTCATCCAGCATTAAGATGGAAGGATTACGCATCAATGCTTGAGCAAACAAGATCATCTGGCACTGCCCTCCACTTAAGGTTCTGACATCTCGATGCGCCAAATGACGCAAACCTAAACGAGAGAGGATCGACAAGCCATCATTCAACATCCTATCATCAATGCGCATACTCAAGGCATCCAAACGCCCAAGCAATATCACTTCAATCACCGACAAGTTGACATCAAGATGAATATCTTGTGGCATGTAACCAAACTGTTGACGCCATTGCGCAAGATGGTGCTTATTGAGTATCTGTTGATGAAAACGGAGCTCACCTTCTTGCCATCGTATATCACCAAACAAGGTTTTGAGTAAGGTACTTTTTCCTGTGCCGTTGGGACCAAGAATTGCCGTTACTTGACCCGGTTGTAATGAAAAACTGACCCCATCCGCCAAGACTAAATCACCAAATCGAACATGAAGATTGTTAACCTGTAACATATTAACGCGCCTTGCCAATAATGAGCCAAAAGAAAAAGGGCACTCCAACAATGGCAGTAACAATACCAATTGGGAAAAGTGCTCCTGGAACAATTACTTTCGATAATACAGAGGCGGTAGAGAGTAAAAATGCGCCAATTAAAAAGGATAAGGGAAGAAAGAAACGTTGATCCTCACCGACCAAAATCTTAGCGATATTGGGAGCGACAATACCAATAAACCCAATAATACCGACGAAACTGGTCACCGTTGCCGTCATCAGTGCAACGAGAAATAATGTTTTTAACCTGAGCCGAACAATATTCACTCCGAGGCTTTTTGCCCGCTCTTCCCCTAAACGCAATGCCGTTAACTTCCAAGCATCTTTTAGTAACAGTACAACACTCAAACTGACCACGACAGCGGTGATCATCAAGTTATTCCACGTTGCTTTCGATAAGCTGCCAAACAACCAAAACAAAATTTGCTGGCTTAGCTCCGGTGAAGAGATGAACTGCACTAATGAAAGTAAAGATTGAAATAAAAACAGCAAAGCTATGCCTGCTAAAATCAATTGCCCAGACCCAATATGACGTACAGAAGCAAGAGCAAAGAGAAAGCAAGCAGAAAGCATACAACACACAAAAGCACCCAAGGGAACCGCAAAATGGCTCTCTATGCCTAGCGAACCAACATAAAGCACTAAAGCGGCACCAAATCCAGCCGCGGCAGCCATTCCCAACGTATAAGGACTCGCCATTGAATTATTCAACAACGTTTGCATTTCTGCACCGCCGACCCCAAGCGATCCACCTACGAAGATAGCCATTAATGCAATAGGCAATCGTAAATTTTTGACAATCACTTGTGTCGAAGCATCAACCTGAAAAGGAAGCCCGATCCATTCCAATAATGCATGCAGTACCGAGGTCACATCGATCATCGAGGGACCGGTCATAATATCTAGAATAAAGGAAGCAATCAGCAATAAGCCGAAGCCAAATAACATCCAACTACGGCGACGTTCACTTTCTCGCTGTGTCATAACAGCATCTTGTAATGTATCAGAGATCATTTTTTATTAATCCAGTTTTTCGTAGCCAAAACAACTCGTTGAGAAGAAATTCAATGGCAACCTGACAACACCCTCGAGCACTTTTAGTTTTGCAGTGATCAAACCTGATGCTGAGATAATGGTAAAAGAGGTAAGCAAAGTCTTTCTTTTCATTCTTATTTTCTCGAACACGCCTGTATATGCGTGACTCGTACCAGCATTGAATCAGCGCGCATTATGCGGCCTTGGCCGCGAATACTACCATTCAATAAATAATAATTACCACATATTGAGTATCTAAATAATAACCATTTGCATAATTATTTAGTTTATTCTTATAATCATGTCAATGGTCCGGCGCATTCAAACGCCAAATATGCATTTAATAGCAAATGAAGAGTTTATCGTATGTACAAAAAATTCCTGATCATAGCTGCAATGGCTTTTAGCACCACAGCTCTCTCAGCAGTGACTACCGTTACTGATGTATTAGAAAGGCAAGTTACCTTTAACGCTCCCGCTCAACGCGTTATTGTTGGGTTTTACCCTGAAGACTATATGGCTATTGGTACAGAAGCGGCCTATGACAACGTCGTTGGTATGTCAAAATACATCTGGCAAGCTCGGCCAGCCAACTGGGAGATGTATGTTAACCATCGTCCCTCACTGGATGATATCCCTGAAATTGGCCGAGTAGATACCAATTCATTTTCGATAGAAAAAGTGATCAGCCTAAACCCTGACCTTATCCTATTAGCCGATTGGCAATATAAAGCCTTGAGCACTGAAGTCTCTCGCCTTGAAGCAATGGGGATTCCTATTGTGGTTGTCGATTATAATGCTCAAACGGTAGAACGGCATGTAAAAAGCACCCAACTGATTGGCACCATCACGGGGCAAGAAAGACGGGCTGAAGCCATTGCGAATGAATATCAGGAAAGTGTCGAGAAGATAACTCAACGACTGGCTGCGGCAAATAAACCTCAACCAAAAATCTATACCGAATATGGTGCAAGCGGTGTAAATGAAGTGGGCTACACCTTTGGTAAAAATATGTGGGGAGCTATCTCAACCATGGCGGGTGGCGATAATATTTCAGCCCCTTATGTCGAATGGTGGGGAAAACTTAACCCTGAACAAATTATTGCCAGCAACCCCGATGTGATTGTTATTACAGGGTATGAATCCGGCACTGCCAGCAATGCAATGCTCATAGGGCAAGACGTCGCCGAAGAAACGGCAAAACAACGGCTAGCGGGCTTTAAACAGCGGCTGGGTTGGTCTTCCATTAATGCAGTAAAAAATAACCGGATGTATGCCGCCTATCATGGCGCATGTCGAACCATTATGGATGGCGCAATGATTCAGTTTTATGCCAAGGCGCTCTACCCTGATGTTTTTACTGATCTCAACCCCGAGCAAGCCTATCTGGATTTCTATCAAAAATATTTGCCAGTTACCCCTAAAGGCACCTTTGTTGCTCAGCTCCCTTAATCCTTTGCCATTGAGCTCAACGCTCTCGTTGGGCTCAATGCTTATCGATTCATCATTCTCATTTTCCTGTAAGCTTTTTCATTATTCACAACCTACTAATTGCTTCACTTTTCATCTTCACTAACGAACTAAACACAAACCTCATCATATGTAGATTCCCGCGCTACGATAAAAATGCTAAAATACTCGACATAAGAGCTGCTGTAATTATGGTTAGTTTGGTATGGCGATCCAATCAAACTCATCGATTGTTTTGATGCCCACCTGATACCTCACCAGCTAAAACCAAAAAACGAAAGGCTACAAACTCAAATGGTTAACAATAAAATTCAATGGTTTCCGGGCCACATGCACAAGGCTCGTAAAGAGATTGAAGAAGCAATTCCGCAAATTGATGTAATTATCGAGGTGCTCGATGCGCGTATTCCTTACAGTAGTGAAAACCCACTGATTTCTCAGCTCCGCGGCGATAAACCTTGTATTAAAGTACTCAATAAGCGTGATTTAGCCGATCCTGAAATGACCGAGTTGTGGATTGCTCATTTAGAGCAAGAGCAAGGGGTGAAAGCAATGGCCATCACCACCGCTAATCCTCAAGAAGTCCATCGGATTTTAGAATTGTGCCGTAAGATGGTCCCTCATCGTGAAGAGGTGGGCAAAAATGTTCGCACTATGATCATGGGGATCCCCAACGTTGGTAAATCGACCATCATTAATACCTTAGCTGGTCGAGCGATAGCCCAAACCGGTAACCAGCCGGCGGTGACACGTCGTCAACAACGGATCAATTTACAAAATGGTGTCGTGCTGTCTGATACGCCTGGTATTTTGTGGCCTAAAGTTGAAAACCCTCACAGTGGATTTCGTCTTGCTGCGACTGGCGCGATTAAAGATACCGCGATGGAATATGAGGATGTGGCTTTTTATACTGTCGAGTATCTTGCCAAACATTATGCCGATAATCTTATTGCACGCTATCAAGTTGATGGCACACCTGAATCGGATGTGGAATGGATGGAAGCCATTGGCCAAAAGCGTGGTGCTCTTCGCGCTGGTGGGCGAGTGGATTTGCATAAAGCATCGGAAATTCTCTTGCATGAACTTCGCCAAGGGGTACTGGGTAAAATTACGTTAGAACGCCCAGACATGATCCCTAATGAGTTAATCGAAGTCGAACAAGAAGAAATCCGTAAAACGGAAGAAAAAGCGAAAATTAAAGAAGAACGCCGTAAACGTTATCTACGTAATAAGCGCTAATACTCACTTCAGAACTTCTTGCATTAAAAAGTCACAACGTCACTTAAAGTTGTGACTTTTTTGTTCTTGCCTCTTATACATCAACACTTCGACTCTCAACATCCTGTGTACACAATACATAAACGTACATTCCAAGACACACCACTAAGTGACAAATCCAATCATGATTAGTAGGCTATCGAATATCTGAGATGGACACCTCTCTTTAATAAACAACCGCCCAATAATTATCTGCGGAACCTAATCACCAATTTATCATCATACATTCATGCTCTTATATCATTCACGGAACCTAACATGAACAAACGCTGGATTGCAGTCGCCATTGTATTAATGGCTGGCGGTTACTGGGGTAGCGCTCATTTATCAAAACCCAAAGCATCACTACCGACCTTAACGGCACAATTAGGCCAAATTGAAAAACAAGCCATCGCTGTGGGACAAATCGTTCCGGCTCACTCAGTCTCAATTAAATCGCAAATTGAAGGTATTGTTGGTGAGATATTCCACCATGTTGGTGCGCATGTGAATGCGGGAACACCATTAATTAAAATCACCCCTAACCCAACTCCGCAGGCACTGACCGAAGCAACCACGATGTTAATGCAAAGTGAAGCCAGTTTAGAGTCAGCAAAACAAAACGTTACCAATTTAGAACGTCTTGTTAAACAGAATATTATTCCTAAAAACTACGGCGACTACATTCAAGCTCAAGCCGATTTGAAATCAAAATTGGCCGATGTGGTACAAAAACGCCAAAACTTAGAATTAATCCGTAGCGGCGAGGCCTCAATTGGTGATGCTAAATTAACCTCAACCCTTACCGCTCCGATCGATGGCACTATTTTAAATTTAAAAGTAGAGGTGGGTGAGCCGATCATCTCTACGGCCTCTAGCCAAGCCGCGACCGAACTGATGTCGATTGCAGATATGAAGAATATGATTTTTAAAGGCAGCGTCAGTGAACACGATGCGGCACAACTCGCGGTTGGCATGCCTGTCACTGTGATACTCGCCCCCTTTCCAACCCTAAATATCGAGGGCGTGTTAAGCAAAGTCGCTGTGCAATCTGAAAAACTCAATAACACCAGTTCGAGCAATAACACGGGGTTTGATAATGGCTTTGAAGTCGAAATTAGCCAGCTCAACTTTCCAGAGGATATCACCCTTCGCTCCGGCTTTTCAGCCACCGCTCATATCATCTTAGAAAAAGTAGAGAATGTGGTGACGGTACCGGAGCGCGCATTACGCTTTCAAGGTAACCAAGCCGAAGTGTTAATTGCTGATGATTCAGAACATGGATTCACTGCACAGCCGGTAACATTAGGGTTATCCGATGGCATCAATGTGCAAATTATCTCTGGGCTTGAAAACCAACAAACGATTGTTGATAACAGTATGCTGGGTCATTCTTATGCCAACTAATGCCTTGATCAATTTTACCCGTTATGGATTATTAGCGCTTGCGATCAGTCAGCCCGCTTTTGCTATTACGTTAGAACAAGCTTGGCAAGCGGCAAAAACCGCTGATCCAACCTACATGCAGGCGCAAATCCAATCACAAATTAGTCAAACTGACGTTGCCACTGCCACTAGCGTATTACGCCCATCGCTGAATATCACGGCGCAAACCAGTTGGAACCAAGATGGTGACAACCAAAGGGGTTATGGCGCCACATTGAGTCAAACCCTTTGGGATAGCTCTGCTTGGTCTGCGCTTGATCAGTCTCAAGCTCACTATGTTGCTGCGCAACTGCGGGCAAAAGCGGAATACAATAACCTGGCCGCACGTTTACTAACCGCTTATCTTGAATTGGCCAGCGCCCAAGGTGATCTCACTCTTGCTCAAGAGAAATGGCGAGAAGGCGCACAGTTACTACATGTAACCGAGCAACGCTATCTGGCCGGTAAAATTCGCGCCACAGAGTTAGAAGATATGCGCGCTAACCATGTTGATGAGCAAGCAGCTTTACTCGCCGCACAATCGGATCTTGCTAGCAAACAATATGCGTTAACAGCACTCATTAATCAGCCAGTTGATAAAATCCATGAAATCAATACGCAGGTATCAGAGCAGCCCACTTTACCTTTTGCGACTGAACAACAATGGATTAAGCTTGCCAAAGACAACAGTCCGACCTTGTTAGCCAGCATACAAGAGTTAACTGCGGCTCAATTTGCACATGACGCCGCTAAAGCCAAATATTACCCGACGCTATCAGGTAGCGTGTCCTATCAAAGTACTGATCAAGGTCGTGATGGTGATTTGAATGCAGGGCTGACGCTCAGCGTGCCTATCGATTTAAATGGAGCGACACGTTCTAGTGTGGATCGCGCTCAACTCACTATCTTAAACAACAAGCAAGCAGTGAGAAAAGTCGAGATTGACATTCAACAAGAAATTCAAACTCGCTTTCATCAACTGCAATTGGAATGGCAACGGATTGAAATTGCCCAGCAACAAGTGCTGGCGCGACAAACCGCGCTGGAAAGTAAACAAGCGGTCTATAACGCTGGCATGACAGAAGCCTCTGAGGTGATCACCGCTCATAATGCGCTGTTTAATAGCAAACATACCTTACAAACCCGTCTGTACGACTACTGGTATCATCGTATTGCTTTACTAAAAACAGTGGGCAAATTGGATGATGAGAATATCGCGTTAATCGCACGAGTGCTGCAGTAATGAACACTCTATTTCTGCAAGTTACCCAAACCTTATTGGCTCACCGCTTACGCAGCACATTAGCCATTATTGCCATTGTCTGGGGAATGCTGTCGGTACTGGTTTTGGTCGCTTTAGGTGAAGGTTTTTATCGAGTGAATACTCAATCCTTTGCGTTACTGATGAGTGATACTCAGATGGCTTTTCCCGGTCAAACCGCTAAGCCATGGCAAGGGCTTCCAGCCAAACGACCGATCCGGATCTCTAAGGAGCAAATGCATGCCTTAGCCAAACAACCAGCGATAGAACAACTTTCGGTGATGTACGGAAAATGGGATGCTACGGTTACCAACGCTCAAGGACGCTCACTACCAGGTTATGTCGCTGGAGTTGATCAGCATTATTTTGCTTTACAAAGCCTAACCTTACGTCCAGCTTCACGTGCGATAACCCCTAATGATGTATTCAATCATGCGAGAGTAGCGATCATCGGTTGGCAATTAGCCCAAGTCGGTCAATTGGCGCTAGGCGATAGCGTTAAGGTGAATGGCATACCCTTTTTTATTATTGGTATCACTGAGCAAAAAGAAGGTGGAGTGTCGTTAAATAATGAGAGCAATCAACTAATGATTCCCAGCACCACCTTTACTGATTTATGGCAAAGTAACCCCTATTCTTTGTTAGTAAAACCCAAAGCGGATATTCCCGGCGTAGCTTTACGTCATGCCATACAAACGTTTTTTGCCAAGCAACAGCATTATGACCCAACCGACAGCGAAGCGGTTTATTTGCCAGACTTCAGCAGTGGTGCTCAGTTTATTAATGCCCTGTTTCGCGGTATTCAGCTGTTTTTAGGTGCCAGCGGGATGATGACCCTCGCTGTCGGCGCTTTGGGGGTTGCCAATATTATGTTTTTGTCGGTAACCGAGCGAACGCGAGAGATTGGCGTGCGACTGGCCGTTGGCGCGACACCAAAAATTATCCTCTGGCAATTTATACTCGAAGGCACGTTATTGGTTACCCTCGGCTGCGCGATAGGTGTTGGGCTCTCGTATTTGGCCATTGCCACGCTGAATCAGCTTGGTTTACCTGACTGGTTGGGTACGCCGATCATCACCAGTGCTTCGATCGTTGGATCGCTCCTTATCACCGCCTGTCTAGCGTTATGTGCCGCTTATTTTCCAGCTCGCCGTGCTGCACATTTAACGCCAGTTTTAGCTTTAAGTGCGAGAGGATAGCATGCTGCCAATCAGACAAATTATTCAGGAAATGCTGGCAGAAAAACAGCGTCTTTTATTAACCGTTCTTGCTGTTGCTTGGGGTACGCTGTGCATCAGTATGATGTTAGCGAGCGGTGAAGGCTTAAGACAAGGCTTAAGCCGTGCTTCGCAAAGCGGCAATGGTCAACTGATTTATATCACACCAGGCTACGCCAGTATCAACAGTGGTCGTTTCTTTACTGGGCAAGCTTTATCCTTACAAGCGCAAGATGTCGATGTGGTTCGTGCATTACCGAGCGTGCAACAGGCTGAGATTAGCGCCGTGTGGGATAAAACCGTCCGTTATCAGGAAAATAGCAGTTGGCAAACCCCGTATGCGGTTAGTCCTGATTATGCTCAACTGACAGGAATAGAAATGATACCCGGGGGACGCTGGTTTAATCAATTAGATAATCAGCAACAACGTAAAGTCATCGTGCTGGGTTATACCACTGCAAGCCAGCTATTCAATCAAGAGAGCGACGAGGATTTTTTGCAGTCGCCCGTGTTAACCATTAATCCAGTCGGCAAAATCGTTAAAGTCGGTGATGAAGATTTTACCGTGATTGGTGTAATAAAATCCAACGCTTCACTGATAGAACAAGGCCTACCAATTGATTATGCATTGTTTGTCCCTTTGAGCACTTGGCAACGTTTTCATCCCAACCAACCGATTGCCGCAATTAACGTCAAGCCCATTGCGCAAGCGGATCGTGAACAGTTAGCTCAAGTGATCAAACAAGTGTTAGCCAGAAAATATTCTGCCGATCCGAGTGATGAGCAGTTAATTCAAAGCCAAGATATGCTACTCAGACAAAAAAGTATGCAACGCTTTTTACTCGGTCTGCAAAGTTTTTTAGGTGTGATTGGTCTTGTTACTCTGAGTGTCGCGGGCATTGGCATCGCCAATGTGATGTATGCGACCGTCAAACGCGCTACACGAGATATTGGCGTGAAAATGGCGGTTGGCGCCACCAGCGCCAACATTCGTCTTCATTACTTAGTTCAATCCATACTAACCATGGGGATGGGCGGTATCGTCGGACTGAGTTTCACCTACGGCCTTATACGCTTAGTCCAACACCTGCCACTACAAGGTAACTTTCTTTATGAACAGTTGGGAAAACCCCAGCCAGAGCTGTCGTGGCCCATTCTATTTTTGGTGATGACGGCATTAGTCATCATCGGCGTCGTTGCGGCTTGGTTTCCCGCTAATCGCGCAGCAAACATCACTCCATTAGAGGCATTACAAAGTGAATGATCAATCTCCTCTCGTGCAACTCGCCAATATCTGTAAACATTACCGAAGTGGTGAAGAACAAGTCAAAGCGCTGGATAATGTCTCACTGAATATCGATAAAGGCGAATACCTTGCTATTCTTGGTCCATCAGGTTCAGGAAAATCAACCCTGATGAATGTTCTCGGCTGTTTAGATACACCAACCAGCGGTGACTATATACTGGAAGATAAACGGGTATCATCGTTAACCAATCACCAGTTAGCCAAGATAAGAAATCAAAAAATTGGTTTTGTTTTTCAAAGTTTTAATTTACTTGATTATGCGAATGCGATTGATAATGTCGCCCTGCCACTGGTGTATAGCGGCACAACGCTAAAAGAGAGGCGTCAGCGTGCCGAGCATTTATTAGACAGCGTTGGCCTCGGCGATCGTCGTTATCATAAGCCGAATCAACTCTCTGGTGGTCAAAAGCAGCGAGTGGCCATTGCCCGTGCGTTGGTCAATGATCCGCAAATCATTTTGGCCGATGAACCCACGGGGGCACTGGATTCCAAATCGGGTGCTGAGATCGAAACGCTATTCAATCAGCTTCATCAAGCAGGTCGAACATTAATTATTGTCACTCATGATGTGGCACTGGCGCAGCGCACTCGGCGGATCATTACTATTAAGGATGGTAAAGTGTTATCGGATAAGCCTGTTCATCAAAGCGAATGACGCTGAAACTCACTACTCTAGAGAGAAGATAAGAAGGCTGAGAAACGGCCTTCTTATCTTTCTGAATCAATCATCATTTGATGTTGGCTAAGGTCAATAAAATTGACTCCAACTGATCCCATGGCATCAATTGTGAATCAATGACTTCTAAACGAGATTCAAAGCCTTGTAGGGTTAACTCGTTAACCGATAACACCCCGTTATTGGCATTAAAGGCATAACAGCCTTTGGTCGTGTTCAAAACCCCTTTGACCCGTTCAGCGGTTAAGGCGCTAAGCATCGAAAACAGCTCATCAAAATCAAACTGATATTCTGCACCAAATAACCAGCCACAACTGTAGTAGCCTTGACCACGATTTTCTTTACGTAGAAATGCTTGTCCCGGGGCTAAAGCAAACTGTGGCTCTAATTGGGCATGATGATGGTGATGAGCTTCGATATGGCTTGATGCACTTTCCGCACTACGCTCCATATCAAGCATCGAGAGCGATAAATTGCCCTGACTGACTAACTGATAAGCCGCTTTCGCTGGTTGCTGTCTGGCGAACCAAGTCTGGAACATCTCAACATCTGTTGGCGTTGCTTGGTCAACTTTATTGGCAACAATCACATCAGCACTGGCTAATTGATCATTAAAGTTTTGATTCATCAAATATTTATCATTACTTAAATGACGAGGGTCAACCAGTGCAATGGTCGCTTTGAGGTCAACATAAGGCTGATATTGGGCAGAGGTTAAAGTGGCGATAACTTGCTTGGGGTGCCCTAAGCCTGTCGGTTCGATCAATAAACGATCGGGCTTCTGCCTTAACAGGGTGTTAATCCCCACAGACATCGGTACACCCGCCGTACAGCACATACACCCACCCGGGACTTCTTTAATTAATGCCCCTTGTTCGGACATTATCGCGCCATCAATACCTATCTCACCAAACTCATTAACCAGCACCGCCCACTTTTCATCCGCCGGTTTATGCTTCAATAAGTTTAAAATCGTGGTCGTTTTACCCACGCCAAGAAAGCCAGTAATAATATTGGTCGGTACTTTTTTTGTCATCGTGGTACTCCTTTTCGCGGAGTATATACAAAAAACAAAGAGGTGTAGACTGAAACGAGCTGAGGAGAAGCGCCTAAACAGCAAAAGGCGCACTGTATGAGCGCGCCTTAATCCTCGGAACTCAATCGTGAGTTGTGCGAATCAGGAAGGCTATAGTTGCAACCTGATCATAATCGAGGCTATTTGAATTGTAGGTTTAATCCATCCAAATTGTAGGTAAGGCTTGCGTTTCCTCCTGTTGAAATACTCTGTTTGCCTTACGCCTTAAATATCGCTCATTTTCAGAAAAACACCATTTTTTTATCGTCTTTTTTTCGGTTGAAATATGACTTTGCGATCCTGTTCAAAAATCATCATTAATGGCGATACAATAGCTATTTTTCCAATTCAATATTTCATTTTTAAAACTACAGTTAAAGGATTGGCTAAGTATAATTTACATTTTGTTACCTCTATAAGGCTGTTGTGTACATGCTTGTCCGCGAGAAATTCTCTCATCGATTGTTCAATAAAATACCTAAAGACAGCTTTAGCCAATTTCTTGCCAACGATAAGCTTTCATTATCGATCCTATTTCTATCTATGATCGTCGGGATACTCGCCGGACTGATCGCAACGTATTTCGAACTTGCCGTCCATTTCGTCTCTGAGTCACGCACCGAATGGTTAGTGGGTTCGATTACTTCACTGGTTCCTCTTTGGCTAGCCGCTTTTTTGATCAGCGCTGGACTAGCCTTAATCGGCTACTACCTCGTTCATCGATTCGCTCCTGAAGCCGCAGGCTCTGGTATACCAGAAATTGAAGGAGCAATGGATAACATTCGTCCAGTTCGCTGGTGGCGCGTTTTACCGGTTAAATTTATCGGCGGTATGGGCGCACTTGGCTCAGGTATGGTTTTGGGAAGAGAAGGTCCAACCGTACAAATGGGCGGTGCCGTGGGTCGAATGGTATCTGATGTTTTTCGAGTAAAAAACGATGATACTCGACACTCTTTGCTTGCTGCTGGGGCTGCTGGTGGTCTTGCCGCCGCGTTTAATGCGCCTCTTGCGGGCATTATGTTCGTATTGGAAGAGATGCGTCCACAATTTCGCTACAGCTTTATTTCTGTACGAAGTGTGATCATTGCAGCCGTGTCAGCCAATATTGTGTACCGAGTCATTAATGGCCAACAAGCGGTGATTACTTTGCCACAATATTCGGCCCCAGAATTGAGATCCCTACTGTTTTTCCTATTACTTGGCATATTATTCGGTGCTTTCGGCGTGCTCTTCAATAAACTGATCACCTTGAGTCAAGACCTCTTTGTTCGCATTCACCATAACCTCCGTCATCGTTACCTTCTTACTGGCTCACTACTTGGAGGATGCTTTGGTTTAACTCTGCTCTACATCCCTGAACTTACCGGTGGAGGTATTGGCTTAATCCCCTCAGTAGCGATGGGAGAGTATACGACCGGTATATTACTGTTATTGTTTTTAGGAAGGATTGTTACGACTCTACTCTGCTTCGGTTCTGGTGCTCCCGGTGGCATTTTTGCTCCCATGTTGGCATTAGGGACATTGTTTGGCTACGCCTTTGGTTTAATTGTTCAAAGCTGGTTTCCAGAGCTCAATATCGAACCAGGCATGTTTGCGATCGCCGGCATGGGAGCACTATTTGCTGCCACGGTTAGAGCACCGATCACTGGTATTTTATTGGTGATAGAAATGACTAATAATTACTATTTAATCTTACCATTAATCATTACCAGTCTCGGCGCAGTCATTTTTGCTCAGCTTTTAGGCGGCAAACCTATTTACAGCCAGCTGCTGCACAGAACCATCAAAAAAGAGAAACTGCGCCAACAAGAGTTACCCAATGGTCATTAGCTATAAATGTGATCATTTTGTGATAATCATCTAGTGATTGATTACCCATGTTAGACATAACTTGCTAGAATCGCCGCTGTTTTTATGGCTCGTTATGTGTCTCAATGGAGTGAACATTGCACTGGAAAAAATTACTGCATGTACAAAGCGTACCCGCTTCACAAGCAGCCTTGGCATTGGGCATTATTGGTTTAGGTCAAGCTTGGACACTCTACTCACCAACCTGGGGAGCTCTTTTCCATCCCTACTTTGCGCTGTTTGGTAGTTTATTATTACTGCCCGTTTTAGGTAAATATCTCACTAGTTATTCTTCATTTATTAATGATCTCCGTCATCCTCTACACGGCAGTTTAATGGCTCCAATGAGTATGGCACTATTAATTTTATGTGATTATTTAGCGGTTATTTCTCCAAGTATTGCTTATCCAATATGGGCTCTAGCCCTACTGTTGCACATGACCATGATGGTCCTGTTTTTTCGCTTTCAGCTCCTGAATTTTAAAATCTCCAATATTGTTCCCAGTTGGTTTCTCTACCCAGTCGGTCTGATTAGCAGTTCTCTTGCTGGGACACAATTTGGCCATACTGTTTTTTCTGAAACGCTGGTTAGTGTCTGTGTTGCTATCTATTTTGTGATGTTACCAGTGGTACTCTATCGCTTAGTCTTTGAAGGCATGCTGCCCAGACGGGCACGTCCAACCTTAGCGATCATGGCTGCGCCGATTAACCTTACTCTCGCCACCTATCTGGTCAATTTTGCTACCCCGGATCCGATCCTCACTGGTGCTTTAGCGGGTATTGCCATCACCATGACGCTATTAATTTATCTTTGTTATTTCAGACTATTGCGTTTAGCCTTTCAACCTTCAATTGCTGCGCTTACTTTTCCTTCGGTGATCAGCGCTATCGCGATGCATCGTTTAACCGATTATTTTTCAGAATTTTACCCACACTGGTACTGGCTACATCTGTTTGGTTTATTTGAACTTCTTGTCGCTACAGGACTCGTCGCTTGGGTTGTTTGGGGATACTGGAAAATGTATTGGCCATCCCCTCCCGTCATCGTAAAGTAAATCATCACCGACCGCGTCGATACTCAATATGGGCAAATAAACCATCATCGTTAACCATTGATAATTTATCATGATCGCTTGCCATAGACAGAACCATAAACCGCTCCTAAACTTAGAATAATTCAACAAAATAGGTGGCACGATAATGAGACAAACCAAACAATTAGCTCACCTAGTACTGTTGTTATTAACATTGATAGTAACAGTACCAACGTTTGCTCAATCCAACTTTCCTACCCAGCCACTGACTATGTTGATTGGTTTTAATCAAGGTGGCAGTACGGATATTCAAGGGCAAGTCCTCGCGAAAGTTCTTTCCGAAAAACTCGGCCAACCCGTTAATATTCTTTACCATCCTGGTGCTGGAGGAGCTTCAGCGGCAGCCATGCTGGCAAACAGTCGCGATCAAGGCTACACCTTTCAATTTGGACTTTCTCTGCCTTATACCTTCGCACCGTTAGCAACTCCGGCTTCTTACCAGTTAACCAGTTTTCGATACGTGGCTGGTATTACTCTTGATCAAATTGCTTTAGTCACTGGTCCTAATACTCCATTTGCTACGTGGAGCGAGTTTATTACTTATGCCAAAGCCAACCCCGGCTTAGTTTATGCGTCGCAAAACATTCAAGATCGATTCGTGATCAATCGAATCATGCGGCGTGAAGGCATTACATTACGTATTATGCCAACGACCGGAGGAGCGGGTATGGCTCCATTAATCCTTTCTGGGGATGCCGACCTTGCCTTTAGTGGCGGCACACATAGCGCTTATACTGACTCCGGACTAATGCGGGTCCTTGCCAGTTTGGCGGATGAAAGGCTTGCCCATTATCCACAAGTACCTAACTTAAGAGAACTCGGTTACGACGTAAGTATGCATGCGATCCGTGTGATTACCGTTCCAGCCAATACTCCTGACTATCAAGTCGATATTTTAGCCAAAGCGCTTCAATCAGTGACTCAAGACGCACGATTTAAAAAAGTCACAGAAGAGACAATAAAAATGCCCGTTATATTTATGAATGAATCCGCATTAATTGAATTATTCAACGCCCAAGTAAAAGAGTACAAACAATTAATTGCAGAGTCTCAATGAATAGTGCAATAGTGCAATAGTGCAATAGTTAGAATTATAAAATAATAAAATTTTCGGAGAGACACATTAATGCCTTCAAGCTCAGAAATAGGAAAAAAAAGCAAAACAAACAGGTGGGAACTCAAATTCACTACCCGAATTACTTTGCTATTTGGTTTTCTAAGCTTGTTTACCCTTCTTATTTCCATGTTTTATTCAATACGTACTGCAGAAATCAGTTTGCATTCAGAAATTGAAAATAGTTTAGCGCAGCGACAAAGAACCGTACAAAGTTTAATAGAAAATCGTCTAGATTTATTAGAGGTTTATTTACACACGACTGCATCTAATCAAGTGTTCACTTCATTAACTGGTGAGAACTTTGAGTTTAATAACATTGCTGAAGATATGATCTATATGTTTCAAGATTCAGCATTAGGAGCAAACCTTGATATTTTCTTTTTAACCGATTCCTCGGGCAAGGTTTTAATGGATGCAGGACTCCCTTTATACAATATTGAACCAATGTTAAATTCATTACGCTCTCCTCTACATTACACAAGTGAATGGGCATTAGTGCATAGTCCAAATTTAACCGCCTTACTGAAAGCGACTCCAATTTTTGACCCTGCAAGCATTCAATTACGAGGCTATATGTTTATTGGTTTGGCGATTGGTCAAAACCGAAGTTTTATTCAGACTCTCGCTGAACGGGCCGATTTAGATGCTCTTTCTATTCATTATCAGCAAGCAAGACTGATTCAATACAGTCCAAGTATCGCGCTTCCAGCACATTCTAGTGAAGAAAAAACTTCATCACAGATGCGTGCTTATGAAAATCTATATCTATTAAATGCAACCCTGAACATTAACAATAAAGCATATCCCTTAAACTTAAAAATGGGTATCGATAAGCAGAGATTTACTTCTGTCTCTGAACATTATTGGCAAACGTTCTTTTTATTATCTGGTGTTTTTTTACTGCTGCTGATTCTTGCCGCTTGGCTTTTACATCTAAGTCATAGCCGAGCGATAAGCCAATTGACCGACTATATTCAAGGTATTCAAAAAGGACTAAGAGTATCATTTTCTCCTACTGGAATATATGAATACAATCAAGTGGGAGATGCGATGCAGCATATGGTGGAAAATCTAAAAATTGCCGCCACGGTATTTGAGTCAGCCGAAGGTATGGTTGTGACCGATGAAAAAAAACACATTCTTAGAGTGAACCAAGCATTTACTGATATTACCGGTTACCAACCAAAAGATGTACTAGGCCATCATATAAAAGTCATTCGCTCGGGTCGTCATAATCAAAGCTTTTACGATGAACTTGAATTGCAATTAAAAACACAAGGTTCATGGCAAGGTGAAATCTTTAATAAACGTAAAAATGGAGAAGAGTATCTACAGTGGACAATGATCACTGCCGTCATCAGTGATCATGAAGATGAAATCATTAATTATGTGATCACGTTAATTGATATCACTCAACGTAAAGCCGCAGAAAGCAAAATAAAACAGCTCGCCTTCTATGACCAATTAACTGGATTACCTAACCGTCAGTTATTAATGGAGCGCTTAGAATCAGCTCGACTAAATAGCCAAAGAAATGGCCAGTACGGTGCAATTTTATATTTAGACTTGGATGATTTTAAAACCCTGAATGATACTCGAGGCCATGATACTGGCGATAAATTTTTAACCTTAGTCAGTCAACGATTACTTGATTGTGTACGTAGAACGGACACCGTTGCTCGAATCGGTGGCGATGAGTTTGTGATCATTCTTGAACAACTGGATTCGGATTTAGACATCGCCTCTAAACGTGCTGATTTATTGTGCAGAAAGATTCTTGATACATTATCCAAGCCTTATTACATTGATAATATTGAACATTTTAGCACATTAAGTATCGGCGTTACCCTTTTCCTCGGTGAGACCAAAGGGATTGATGAATTACTTAAGCATGCCGACTTAGCCATGTACCAGGCTAAAGGAGCGGGTCGCAATACACATCGATTCTTTAATCCAGAAATGCAAGCCAAAGTGTTAGAGCATGCAGCCATGGCCAATGATATTCGCCACGCCTTAACTCGTAATGAATTCACTTTATACTATCAACCACAAGTCACCCATGATGGTCAACTTACTGGCGCTGAAGCCCTTATTCGTTGGCAACATCCTAAACAGGGGACAATTTCACCAATAGAGTTTATTCCTATTGCTGAAGAAACCGGGTTAATTCTTCCTTTAGGCGAGTGGGTATTAGATCAAGCTTGCCAAGTCCTTGCTGTATGGCAAAACTCACCACTCACTGACTCGCTGGTTCTCGCCATTAATATCAGTGCCAAGCAATTCCATCAAACTGGTTTTGTTCAGCAAGTTCTAGAAGCGTTGCAACGTTATAGAGCGAATCCTGATCGTCTTAAGCTGGAACTCACAGAAAGTATGCTTCATGAAGATCTTGAAGATACCATCACAAAAATGTCGCAACTAAAAAAATATGGGGTGAGTTTTTCTCTCGATGATTTCGGAACGGGTTACTCATCACTCAACTACTTAAAACGATTACCTTTAGATCAACTCAAAATTGATAAATCTTTTGTGCGTGATTTACTCACCAATAGTCATGATGCGGATATTGCTCGTACGATTGTCTCATTGGCGAAAAGCATGAACTTAGCGGTGATTGCTGAAGGCGTCGAAACACAAGAACAAAGACTGGCTCTCGCTAGCTACGGTTGTTTGGATTTCCAAGGCTATTTATTTTCTCGTCCTGTCCCTCTCGAAGCCTTCCCATTTAATTATCCTGATGGTATTCCGACAACAGCCAAAAAAAATTAACGCAACTCTGTGGTTAATATTATCAGAAACCGGCTTTGATAGATTTGGATACTGGGTAGACAGACGTCAAAGATAAACTGGAGGCTTTCTTGCAAATGGTAAACGGTTATGAGAGGAAAAACATTTATTAAACATAAAGATAAAAAAACAGCGCATCTAAGCGCTTTATTTGATAACTTCTGACGGATTTTAGTAAGCTTGGAGCGTGCGGCGGGAATCGAACCCGCATCATCAGCTTGGAAGGCTGAGGTAATAGCCATTATACGACGCACGCTTTGTTTGGTCTGGCTTGCTTACGGGGTGTATATTGCCACAGTTATAAGAAAAGAAAAGCCTTTTTTTAGAATTTCAGTTTGTTTGCTTGCAAAATAAACAAATTGATTTCAATGGGTTAAGTTTTAATCTTGTCAGATCAAATGAGAGGCATTTTTTCTCCCGAAATGTCAATTTTGTTCGCCTAATCAGCCCTATTCCATCATCCACAGAAATAGTTCATGCTTCTACTAAACCACTATCAATTATTTTCTTCAATCGAATGTGAAAAGTGATTCCAATCACACCGATATTGGTTATAATCCGCGCGCTTTGTGATTTGTGTTGATAATTGCAAACTAATTTTTAACTAATGCCGTTGGCATTTTCCTGAACTGACCTTTGAGTATCCCAACTAATGAGCAAGATTGATAAAGCGCTACGTATTCTTCTAGCTGGTTTTTGTATCAACCTTTGTCTTGGCATCCTATATGCTTGGAGCGTATTTAATAAAGCGCTCGTCAATGATTTTGGCTGGAGTGCAGCCGATGCTTCGTCCCCTTATGCACTTGCCACTATCGCTTTCTCGGTTTCATTGCTGATCGCTGGTGTCTTACAAGATAAGATGGGACCCCGTAATATTCTTATTCTTGGTACCTCGTTAACCGGATTAGGCATGATTGCCTCCGGATTTGTTTCATCGGTTGCTATGCTCAATATCACTTTTGGGATCATCACTGGTGCCGGCATTGGCTTTGGTTATGCTTGTCTATCACCATCGGCCATGAAGTGGTTTCATCCTTCAAAGAAAGGGATGGTTAATGGATTAATTGCTGCTGGATTTGGCTTAGCCGCTATTTATCTTGCTCCTTTAACCTCAGCACTGATCACTCATTATGGTATTCAAACTAGCTTTATTTTACTGGGTATTGGTGTACTGGTCATTGCAGTACCGTTAGCATGCACCATCAATAATCCGCCAAGTGATTACGTGCCCGCTGAACCAACATTAAAAGCTGGTCAGCAAGCGAAAAAAGTTTCTATCAATAATGATATGACATGGCGAGCCATGCTAAGAACTCCACAGTTTTACGCCTTATGGGTCATGTATGCCTTAGCCGCATCGGTCGGCTTAATGATTATTGGTAATATAACCAATATCGCCAGCGTACAAGCAAGCTTACCTAATGCTGTTTATCTTGCCTCTATTTTAGCGATTTTCAACTCAGGTGGGCGCATTGCTGCAGGTGTATTGTCCGACAAAATCGGCGGCGTAAAAACTCTACTGATCGCCTTTTTACTGCAAGGAGCCAATATGATGTTGTTTGCTCAATTTGACTCTGAATGGACACTGATCATCGGTACTGCCATCGCCGCTGTCGGTTACGGTACGTTACTTGCTGTCTTCCCATCGATCACTGCTGAATTTTATGGCTTGAAAAATTACGGCACCAACTATGGCGTTCTTTATACCTCATGGGGTATTGGTGGCGCAATTGGCGCAGCCGTGGTCGGCTACTCGATGACCCATGGTGGCGGTTATCAGCTGGCTTACAGTATCTCAGCCGCGATGATGGCACTGTGTATTTTGCTGGCTTTAGTAACCAAACCCATTACTCGCCCCGAAGTATTAGAGTTGAAAACCGCTTAATCTTGCGGCTCAACATTTTCCCCTAAAAAAACGCGCTGCTCTAAAAAGGCAGCGCGTTTTTATATACTCGGACACTCTAAAACCAAGGTTTACGACTCAGAATATAGGTCTGCTCGAACTCTTCATCGGACCTCGTCACATAAATAAGAAACTCAACAAAAGCGATAATCCCAATGATCGCTGAAGGGATACCAAGTAACAAAAAGCCTAACAGAAAGGCAAACAACATGATCAACCCCTGTTTGATATACCCTAAGTAAAACTTATGTACCCCTAGCGAGCCGAAGAAAAACGCCAGTAAAGCGGCCACAATTTTCTTCGATGATTTACTACTCGGTAATGGATAAATCGCTGTGGCTTGACCATCCTGAACAAAAAAATCAACAGTAAGACCAATTTTTGGTCCTTGTTCGCCTTTCCACTCGTATATTGTCAGTGGATATCGATTACCGTCCTCACCGGAAATAAGCCCAGTGTGGTCGAACTGATTGAAATCAATAACAGTGCCTTTCATTTTTACTTATACCTCAGATAATGAATGTTGCCATCTCTGCACATTCCCAAAACAGGGTATATACTAACCATGAATAGCCAGTAACTCCCAACTCACGTAAACAACCGGAGGTGTGAGATGAACATTAGAGATAACATTGATGCTTTAGAGCAACAAATTTATGTTGCGTGTTCAGAAGGTGATTTCCAAACGGTCAACCACCTTGAAAAACAGTTAGAGCAACTTCGAGGCAAAATGGAGCATCCTTTCGATGAAGACCCTTATGCACTCGAAGGAAGAACGTTTATTGACGATGATTGGCGATAAATAACGCAAGGGAGTCATTGGCTCCCTTGCTATATCACACTAAAAAAAGCGGATTCGACTGCGTCCACTTTCGTTATCAAGTTGATCATCAACGACTGATGTATCGACACTTTTTTTGCTTGTCTTATTCTTAATCTTATTTTTTGCTTTCTTTTGGTCAGTTTGACGGTTTGAGCTCTGAGTGAGCTTAGATTGCGTATTTTTAGCTTTAGGTGCCGAAGGCGTGGCTTTTTTCTTAGTTGGCGCTTTTTCTGCACTTAATGGACGTTCAATCGTTTCCGTCACTGGCGCATCACAGATCACCAGATAATATTCTTGATTGAACTCAATCAAATCACCATCGTACAATTTACGACGTTTGCGCGCTTCTAGTTCGCCATTCACCGCAACGTAGCCTTCAGCGATGACATGCTTCGCTTCTCCACCACCGCTCACTGCATTCGCTAATTTGAGTACTTTGTATAATTCAATCGGCTGATTATCGACTTCTACGCCAATCGCTTCAATTTCTACTTCTTGCTGGTCGTCAACACTCTGACTCATGATCATTTCTCATTCAATATTTCGCGCTAGTGTATACCGAATACACTCACAGACAAGACCAGAAACAGGGCTTGTCATACCTATCTTAGCCAACAAGACTATCGATTAGGCGGTATCATGACTTATTTTAGGGTTTCATCGCCATTTCTTTAGCAATTAAACGTAATAAAAAGGTTTCTCTTTCAATGCTCATGCCTTTTTTATCACTGCTGGCAATTGTCTGCTCATTATGAGCAATCGCTTGATGGATATTCACCCACATCGGCCGCATGCCATTTTTTATTTCATAATCTTCAAAACGAGTATCACCTAACTGACGATCAGCTTTACAAGTATAACAGTAGGAGATCATATGCATCACATCCGCATCATCTCGATACCAAGGACGAAATTCTTCATAAATACCATAAGGTTGAATATGGTGAATATTGTTAGCTCCCGTCTCCTCTTCGAGCTCACGGACTAAGCCTTGAATAATATCTTCATGCTCATCAATGCCCCCACCAGGTAAAGTGTAATCATGATAACGCTCAGTATAGAGCAGCAAAATATCATCGCCATCGGTAACGATCGCTCGTGCAGCTTGGCGTTGGACAATAGTGTGTTGACTGAGTTCCGTCACCTCGGGATGCGTCGCGGTGTGTAAATGTTTCATAAACTACCTTATTATTTCTTAATGACCGATTTTATCATGATCCTTAACGCGGCGTGAGACTCGCTCTGTGTTTTTCTGAATAGATAGAAACGACAACGATTATCATTGCCGAATGATTCATTTACCGCTAAGGTAATAGAGAAAATGATTCCCTACTTTGATGAATAAATATGGCAACTCAAGAAAAACAACGTGACTTCTATCGGGTTACAGTCACCGAGACCAAGCGTCTTTCTCCGAACATTCAACGTATTACGCTACAAGGCGACACGATTGCCCATTTTGGTGAACAAAGTGTTGGCGGCTACTTTAAATTGGTTTTTACCCCACAAGGTGATCCTGATCTCTCGCGTTTAACCCCAACCGAGCGACCGATTTTACGCACTTATACGATTCGTGAATTCAACCCTCATAGCAATCAAATGACGGTCGATTTCGTCCGACATATTACCGAGGATCTATCCTGTGGCTTTGCCGCTCGCTGGGCAGAAAACGCAAAAGTGGGAGATGAAGTATTCATCGCCGGACCAGGTAAAAGCCAGGGCCCGAATTGGGCAGCCGACTGGGTCTGTCTAGCTGCTGATATGACAGCACTTCCTGCTCTAGCAACAACACTAACGAGCTTAGACCCAAAAACTCAAGGCTATGCCGTAATTGAAATTTCTCATCCTGACGATCAACAACCGTTAGTTGCTCCACCAGGAGTAAAAATCATCTGGGCTCATACTGATCAGGGGGAGACATTAACTCAGACGGTAAAAGCTCAACCTTGGTTGGCGGGACTTTGCACCGTTTGGTGTGCTTGTGAATTTGAATCAATGCGTGAACTTCGTCAATATTTTCGCAATGACAAGCAAGTGGAACGCGATCATATATACATCAGCAGCTATTGGAAAAATGGCGTGACGGAAGATGGACATAAAGTGCTAAAACGAGAAGACGCAGAAGCCAATAGTTGAGGCTAACTGACTTCTGCCTATCATTGGTTTAGGCTTAATTAAAACGCGGCTTGATACTCTACTTATATCCCGTCGCGTTTTATCATTTTTAATCGTCGTAGCATGGTTCCTGCATCGTCAACAAAGATTCAATCACAATGGCATCGTGACGCCAATAACTTATCTCCGTATCGATTAATCCACCTTGTGCATCATACCTCACTCGCTCAATAACCATCGCTGGCGTTCCTTGCGTTGTACGCAACGCTTGTGCCATCTCCCCCAACAGAGATCGACTGGTAATACGATAGCGTATCGTTGCACACTCGGTAAAAAAGTGTTGCTGATAAAGCAAGGTCAGTGATTGGCTTAACTCTAAAGTCAGTAAATTCGGAAAACGCTCTGGGCTTAGATAATTGGTCACAAAAGCAACTGGTCTCTGCTCTAAGCAACGGACACGCTCAAGATGATACACTTCTGAAAAAGGCTTGAGCTGCAATAAACGACTGGCCTGCGGATTGGCTAAACTACTTTTAGCCGTGAGCAATTGAACCGTTGGAACACGTTGCTGAGTTTTTGCCAATTGTTCAAACGTTAGATTTTGCGTTGGGTCATAACGCAGTGGCGAAGGAGAAATAAACCAACCACGGCGATCTTCTCGATAAATCCGCCCTTCGGCCTCAAGTAAAGAGAGTGCCTCACGCAACGTTACCCTTGTGGTTGAGAATGATTCAGCCAGCTTACGTTCCGAAGGCAGTTTTTGTCTGGCGGATAACTGACCAGAGCTTATCTGTTCGATGATAATGTCTTTAATCGCTAAATACTGCACGATAGTCCTTGATTGAAATGATAGTGCTGATATGCATATCGACCGCGCTAAATGTAGAGTCTAACCATACCTGACATGTCGATAGTAGCGCAAAAATGTAAAACTATGGGCATATAGATTGTATTTTCTCTCCATTCGGTTTATGTTCTATAACACAATAGGTGCCAAGCGGTACCATTAAATCAGTTTCTATGCCGCCCTGATACGTTCAGGGCGGTATTTCTTTTTGGAGAAAATAAAATGCCAAACAATAATAACGCGATTATCGTGTCCACTCTGGATATGGATCGAATTAGCGCACTGATGGACAAACTACCTAAGTTGTCTAAAGAATTAGAACGTCTAGAAAATGAACTCGACAGAGCCACTGTTTTAAACCCAGAGGAGATCCCTGCGGATGTCGTCACTATGAACTCTACCGTGAAATTTAAGTTTCAAGGCAGCGACGATGTGATGCAAAAAACCTTGGTGTACCCTCATGATGTGAAGGGTAATGATGATATTTCTATCTTCGCTCCCGTTGGTAGCGCACTACTTGGACTTTCTAAAGGCCAACAACTGACTTGGCCAATGCCAAATGGCGTTGAGCGGACCATCGAAATCATCGATATTATCGATCAACCTGAGCGCAACGGCGAATATAACCGCTAAACGCTTTGACCTGATGCAAAGGCTAACTTTGCATCAGGTTTTACCTACCCCAATTAAGCCAGCAAAATCGTTTTTAATTCGTGTAATGAAGCCACTTCATAGTGCGCGTCGATACCACTTGGTTTTGGATGTTGATGAGTATTCAACCAGCATGTCTCAAGTCCAAAGTTCAATCCACCTAAAATATCAGAGTGTGGATTATCCCCCACCATTAATACTTTTTCCTTGGCTGGGTGGCCCATCATTTCCATGGCATAGGCAAAAATACCCGCATCCGGTTTAGCAATACCAATCTGTTCTGAAATCACGATATGCTCGAAATAGTGCTTCATACCGGTTTTGGTTAATCGAACATCTTGTAGCTCGGTAAATCCATTCGTGATGATGCCAAGCTTTGCTTTACCACGTAATGCCTCCAATAATTCTCGGGCCCCTGGTAACAAAGTACAGATGTCAGCCATCGCGGTCAAAAATGCGCTATTTAATTCAGCCGGCGTGGTATCCAATTTTGTTGCCCAGAGTTCGAATCGCGTGTGCTTTAGCTGTTCTGCCGTAATATCACCATTTTGGTAGTCCACCCATAAAGGCTTATTAACCTCTTGATATTCCATAAAATCTTGCTCAGTGAAATCCACGCCCTTACGGGAGAACATCAACTGCATTCCTTTAAAAGAATCAAAATGGAATAAAGTTTCATCCGCATCAAACAAAATCCAATCGTACTTCATCATTTACTCCTCAAATTTGCTGAGCAAGTGTAGATTGTTTTTAATAAGATGTTAATCTCATATTAGATCCGTTAACTGATTAAGGAGCAAAGTGATGAAAAAGATTGCTGTGATATTAAGTGGATGCGGGGTTTTCGATGGCGCTGAAATTCATGAGTCGGTACTTGCCCTTTATGCGATTGAAAAACAAGGTGCGCAATGGGCCTGTTTTGCACCGAATGTTGAGCAAACGCAAGTAGTTAACCATCTCACTGGTGAGATCATGTCTGAAACTCGGAACGTACTGGTTGAATCAGCAAGATTGACTCGTGGTAAAGTACAAGACATTGCGGAGCTCAATGTTCAAGATTTTGATGCATTACTGCTCCCAGGTGGATTCGGCGTCGCCAAAAACCTCAGCGATTTTGCAACCAAAGGAGCCAACTGCACGCTCAATGAGCAAGTCGCTAAGGTCTGCCATGCCTTTGCTCAAAGTGGTAAACCCGCCGGTTATTTATGCATCTCCCCTGCACTCATCCCGCTTATTTATCCAACCGGAGTAGAAGGCACCATTGGCCATGACCAACAAACGGCCAATGCATTTAATCAAATGGGCGGAGAACACGTGAATTGTCCCGTTGATGATTATGTTTACGATCAACGTCATAACGTTCTCTCGACTCCAGCTTATATGCTGGCCGAAAATCTATCACAAGCAGCACTCGGCATTGATCGATTAATTAAACGTTTAATTCAGTTGGCCTAAAGCGAGTCACTTTTATTCGAGACCAATAACATTAACTTACTATGCTTGATATACCGCTGAAGATATCCCTTTTCGGCGGTATTTTTTTATTGCTGCTTTGACTGTATATCGAAACTACTTTGATTTTTAGCAATGTGACAAATTTGTCTGGTGTAAATGCTCACCACCGTAGATTGATAGTTGGTGAGAGCGAGGATATCTCTCACTATCATTTGGTATACGGACGTAGACAAACCTACAGCAGCTACCCCCCTTTCTACTTGAAGCTGCAGCGGTGTTGGCTACGTTCGTTCACCTCAATCACATAGTCTGCCTATGCTCATGGGGACTCACTCACTTGCTGCCTACCTGCAACTCCAAGTGGTTTGGGTATATAAATAGTAAGCCATAATTTGGGCTATTATATTTATTACACATTAATTAGGCTCTCTGAGCCTACGGATCAACAACACATAATAAAGGCACTATAATTGAGTTTGCTAACACGAGCAAAATAATAATATTTCATTAATGACATTATTTTTTTATACGACAATATATCCTTTGTCAGCTGGCGCTTACTTTCAACAAAGGATATTAACCATGAAATATGGCACCTCAAAAAAACGTAAGCGTTCACCGAGGTATCTTGACTTACCATGCCTGAAGAAGCATGTGCAGTTTATAGATCAAAAACGTTCGGGTACGGTTTCTTCTCAACGACTGACGTGATGATTTCACTCAGAAC
>NZ_VHTC01000025.1:0-40302 GCF_013048685.1 Vibrio sp. A8-1 | reverse complement strand
CGTTTACGGGCCGTAAGTAATCGTCATATGCAAATGTCAGATCGTGATGCGCCTGTTAGGGCGCTGCTTGTAAGAAAGCCTTATAGGCGCATATGAAAAACCTCCGGCTATGCCGGAGGATATTTTTATCCCACCATTCTAGCCAACAAAAGCCAGAATGGTCAGCAGCGTTCCTTGGTTTTATGTGTGTTAAATGAAATTAAGATTTCATTTAAATTCGGTAAATTGGGTGATTCCGGCCAAAATTTAGAAAACATCTCGCACAAAATGAAATAAAACAAATCCTTTTGCATTGAAAATGAAACATTTATTCTATATAAAGGGTGGTATTGTTAGAACGGTTCAAGCAGTACGGAATACGTAGTGACAGCAAAATAATAATGATGTTCCAGTCAAGACAGCCGAAGGAGAATACGATGGAAACGGTGCTGAATTTTATTAATGGTCAACACAAAGCAAGCCAGAGTGAACGATTTTCTGCAATCTATAATCCAGCAACAGGTGAGCAGACCCGACAGGTTCAATTAAGCCAAAAGGAAGAAGTGGAAGAGGCGATCAAAGCGGCGGAAACTGCGTTTGCCTCATGGGCGAAAACCAGCCCGTTAAAACGTGCGCGGGTTATGTTTCGCTTTAAAGCGCTACTGGAGCAGAATATGGATAGATTGGCTCGGGTTATCTCCAATGAGCATGGTAAAGTTTATTCTGATGCGGTGGGGGAAGTGACTCGAGGGCTTGAAGTGGTCGAGTTCGCTTGTGGTATTCCTCATCTACAGAAAGGGGAACACTCTGCTAATGTGGGGACGCATGTTGATAGCCATTCTTTAATGCAGCCACTCGGTGTTTGCGCTGGCATCACCCCGTTTAACTTCCCTGCGATGGTGCCAATGTGGATGTTTCCCATTGCTTTGGCAACGGGTAATACCTTTATTTTAAAGCCGTCAGAGAAAGATCCGAGTACAGCGTTAATTCTGGCGGAGCTACTCACCGAAGCGGGCTTACCTGATGGGGTGTTTAATGTTGTGAATGGGGACAAAGAAGCAGTCGATGTACTGCTTACTGATCCGAGAATTCAAGCGGTCAGCTTTGTTGGTTCTACCCCGATTGCGGAATATATCTACAGTACCGCTTCTGCTCATGGTAAGCGTTGCCAAGCATTAGGGGGCGCTAAAAATCACTGCATTTTGATGCCAGATGCCGATATTGATATGGCGACCAATGCGATTATGGGCGCTGCTTTTGGGGCTGCTGGAGAGCGTTGTATGGCGCTTTCTGTCGCCGTGGTTGTTGGTGATGAAACGGCTGATCAACTCATTGAGCGGCTACAACAGAAAATCGCCACCATGCGAGTGGGCCCAGGGATGGTCGATGGCACTGAAAATGATATGGGGCCAGTTATCTCAGCGCAGCATAAACAAAAAATATGTGACTATATTCAATCGGGACAGGATCAGGGAGCGACCTTAATTACCGATGGCCGAGATTGTTCCGTTGAGGGGTATGAAGCCGGCTATTTTGTTGGTCCAACGTTAATTGATCATGTTTCACCCGAGATGACCGTGTATCAAGAAGAAATTTTTGGCCCAGTGTTGTGTGTGGTACGGGTTGAGAATTATCAAACCGCGTTAGCATTGATTAATCGCCATGAATACGGCAATGGCTCAGCCATCTTTACCCGCGATGGTGAAACGGCTCGTCAATTTAGTGAAGAGGTCCATACTGGCATGGTTGGTATCAATGTCCCGATTCCAGTCCCTATGGCGTTCCACAGTTTTGGTGGTTGGAAGCGCTCAATATTTGGGCCGCTCAATGTCCATGGTCAAGATGGGGTGCGTTTTTATACCCGCATGAAAACCGTCACCAGCCGTTGGCCTACAAGTGTTCGGTTAGAGCAACATGCCAGCTCTTTCTCGATGCCCACTATGGATTGATCGATTTTTCTCTATACAAAAAAGCGCCTCCTGCTATGCCGGAGGCGCTTTTTTACTCTATGGATCTATAGAAAGGGTAAACGGTTTTTTGACTATTTGTCTTGTTGAACCGTTACACTTTAAATTTATTTAAATCCTCACGTATGTGTTGGCAAATTTCATCTAACTGTTCACTTAACACGCGTACACCTGCAACATTATTCGTGACTGAAGTGGTGCTATCATTAATGATGTTGATTTTTTCACTGATATCATTGGCGACGGTATTTTGTTCTTCGGTCGCCGTCGCTATTTGGGTATTCATATCATTAATATCGTTTATGTGTTTAATAATGTTGTTGAGTGCGAGTGTGGTTTGTTCGGACTCAGAGACCGTTTGGCTTAAGGTAAGACTTGTCGCATTCATTTGAGTATTGGCATTTTCTGAACTGGTTTGAAGATCGTGAATGATATGTTCGATTTCCTCTGTAGAGTGGTGGGTTCGCAACGCAAGAGCTCGAACTTCATCCGCAACGACCGCAAATCCACGGCCTTGTTCTCCAGCTCGGGCGGCTTCAATAGCGGCATTGAGCGCCAGTAAATTGGTTTGATCTGCTACTCCTTTAATCACTTCTAATACGGTGCTGATGTAATCACTTTTTTCTTTCAGTTCAGAGACGGTCTCAGAGGTGGAATTAATCTCATCGCCAAGTTTATGAATAGCCAGTACGGTCTGTTTCACGACCTCATTTCCTTGCTCAGCAAGAACATTACAACTTCTTGTTTTATCCGCTGTATTATTCGCATTATGGGAAACTTCGTGTGAGGCTGAAGCCATTTCATTCAGCGCCGTGGCAACTTGTTCGATCTCTCTTAATTGTTGCTGAGTCTCATGGCTATTTTGTTCACTGTTAGCACGGATTTTTTCAGCACATAAAGCAAGTTCGTTCGTGGAAGAGATGATACGAGTTACCAAAGCATGAAGGTTTGAAATAAACGTATTGAATTCACTCGCTAATTGGCCAACCTCATCGTGATGACGAATCGTTAGCCTGCGGGTTAAATCACCTTCACCTTGGGCGATTTTTGACAGTGCTGCTGTGACTTGGTTAAGTGGTGTTATCACTAATTTTGATAATACGCCCCAATTAATGAGTTGTAGGGAGAATAATAACAAAACCGCAATGAGCATGAACATTTTCTTTATGGTATTTAAAATCGCATTATTGGCATCAAGACGATAATCAATCACTAACGATCCTATTTTTTGCCCATCTTCCCATAATATGTTTAAGGTAAAGGATTTTAAATCAGAAGAGGATGGTATCGGCCGATCAGATTTTGCTTCTCCAATGATATTATTACGATGATCAAATGCCTTGATTTGATAGAGGTAGGGATAATTAACAAAAGATTTTGTAATATTATCAATTAAATGGTTATCATATGAAAAGATAGGTTCTTTTAAAACGACCGATAATGTTTTATTCGTGTCATTAATATCTTGTTCCAACTGATTGGTTAAGTATTCTCTTGCAAAAAAATAGCTACCAGAGAAAACGGCAGCCATAACCACTAATGAAATAATGATCAAAAGCAGCATGGATTTATATTTAATAGAGTTCATAATGGATTCCCTATAACTGGTTGATATCTAGCCAGAACTTTTTGTTCTCATATGGGGTGTCTGGATGCATATAAGGGTTATCGATCCGTAAGATGGTTCGTTGCCCTAGATTGGCTTTAGCAAGAGTGTCTTTGATAAGAGGATGATTGAAAAATAACGAATCAAAACTCCCATCATCGATAGCTGATATAAATCCTTGATATATTTGATTATATAAGGGTTGATTGTCTCTACTGACATAAAAATATAAAGCAAAGGGATAAATAAGCATCAAATCTTTTTCAACAGCCAAATTGAGTTGAGTATGTTGGGCGACCTCTTCCCAAGGCTCAAGAACACCGCGGGGAAAATAGTCGTACCGTCCTCCTTCTAGCATTGGAAAAAGATTGTTGTATTTGATCGTGGTGACGATGGGCAAATTCGCTTGTTTAATGACTTGTGTATCTCCCCAAAAAGTAGCTTGACCGGCTTTTAATGCTCTGAGTTGTGATAGATTTTTTATTTGTGAGAATTTAGCTTGATCTCCCGATCTAATAATAAAAAGTCGATGCCCCATAAGCCCTTTAAATATCGGTATTCGAATAGCAAGTAACTTTTCATCCCTTTCCGATGAAGCGCCGGCCCACATCACATCAATATTATTGGCTTGAATTTCCTCAGTGAGCCGTGTTTCATTATAATTTTGATCAATTTGCTTAATGATTACGTCAGGAGAGCTTTTAGCTAACACTAATTGCAATATATTAAATGCCAGTTGTTCTTTTTCTCCTTCGACTTTATTTACCGTTATCGTTTGTGCCGCAGTGCAGTGAACACTGAAGAACACTGCAACGAGGATAAATATATTTTTTATTTTCATGATCTCTCCATTTAGTCGACCATTCCACGAGCTTTTGTTACTTGAAGTTGCTATAGCGACAACTTCAAGTGATTGAAATACAGCGAATAGACTTATCTTTCTCCATCCGCCCATACTTTTCGGTAGAGTTCTATCATTTCCTCAATCGTTGGAACTTTGGGATTATTTAGCGGTGAACCGGAATTGAATGCTTGCTGAGCCATTGTGGGGAGCAAGTCGAAAAACTTTTCTTTTTCAATGCCATAAGAGGAGGGAGAGGGAACGTTAAGGTGTTGATTCAACAGCCGTAGCTCCGCAACCAATTTTTGGCAGGCGACGGAATGATGATCAGAAAGCAGTGCCACTCCCATTGCTCGTGCACAGTCTGCATAACGTTCTTTTGCTGCAGGAATAGAATATTCCGTAATAACAGGCAATAACATGGCGTTGGATAACCCGTGCGGGACATGAAAAAAAGCCCCAATAGGTCGGCTCATGCCGTGAACTAAAGCGACAGAGGCATTAGAAAACGCAATACCAGCCAGTGTTGCGCCTAACATCATTGCTGAGCGTGCAAGTACGTTCTGTGGCTCATGATAAGCTTGACGGATATGGGTTCCGATCATTTCTATTGCTGAGAGAGCTTGAGCATCCGTAAAAGGGTTAGCCTTTTTACTAACATACGCCTCGATAGCATGAGTTAGGGCATCTAGTCCACAATCTGCGGTCACTCTGGGGGGTAACGACAACGTCAATTCAAAGTCGATTAATGCGGCCATTGGCATAAACCCAAGCCCCATACAGAGCATCTTTTCATCATTGGTGTCATCAGTAATCACCGTCACTCGTGTCACTTCTGAACCCGTTCCTGCGGTGGTTGGAATCGCAATAATCGGTAGCCCATTTTCAGCCACATCGTTTGGAAATCGGTAGTCACTGACTTGTCCACCCAATTTACCCACAATTGAGATTGCTTTTGCGCTATCAATTGGACTACCACCGCCAATTGCAATGATTGAATCAAAATGACTTTTTTGCACTAAATCCACACCGGCTTGAATAGAGCTAACCGTTGGCTCTGGCACAGTATCTGAGTAAACCGTACTTTCGATACCGTCACAGCGTAACCTTTGTTGTACTCGCTCGGCATAACCTAGCTTAACCATCATTTTATCTGTCACGATGAGAGGGGAATGAACATGGAGAGTTTTCATCACCTCCGCCACCTTCATGGACGCCCCTTTCCCTATATGCATGATTCTGGGTAATACGATACTTGTGCTCATGATTGATTCCTCAGTTTTTCAAAGTTGAAAAATAGTAACCAAATCATACTATCATTGAAAATTTTATTTCTTAAATAAATTAATTGAAAAATATATTCTAAACAGTCGCTGACCATAAAACTGGAAATGGAAAATCCTTATCTTACTAATAAGTAATTGTTTTTTTATTTTTTATGTCGAGATTTTAGTAAAATGTGAACATTGTTACATAAATAAACCTTCCCAAACTATGAAATGAATGATTCAATTTGTGTTGGTTTTGAAAAGTTAACTTTTGCCAGTCACCAAATCTGGATAGCAAGGAGAAGTCTCTCGTGGAGCTTGGAATGGTTGGAATTATTCTGTCGTTAGTGATGCTAATGTACTTAGCCTATCGAGGTATGTCTGTGATATGGCTAGCCCCGATTCTTGCCTTATTCGCTGCAATTTTTTCGTCGGGAACCCCTTTGATGGCCAGTTATACTGAAGTTTTTATGTTGAGTGCTGCCCAGTACGTAAAGCTCTATTTTCCAGCTTTTTTATTGGGAGCCGTCTTTGGCAAAATTATGGATGTTTCTGGTGCAGCAAAAACGATTGCGCAGGTTATCACATCAAGGGTTGGAGCAAATAATGCCATTTTAGCGGTGGTGCTTGCCGTGTCGGTGTTGACGTATGGGGGCGTCTCCATGTTTGTGGTGGTGTTTGCGGTCTATCCTATTGCGGCGCAAATTTTTCGGGATAGTAATGTTCCCAAGCGGTTAATTCCAGGAACCATCGCTTTAGGATCGTTTACCTTTACGATGACAGCATTACCAGGCTCACCACAGATTCAAAATACGATTGCTATGCCATTTTTTGGTACGACGGTCTATGCCGCTTCCATGCTCGGTTTAATTGGCGCGAGCACGATGTTTGGATTAGGCATGTTGTGGCTGAAAAGAAGAGAAGCGGTTGCCCGTGCGAATGGTGAAGGCTATGGACATCACCTTGGTATCGACGTTGACGATAGTGAGGAATCAGACACTTTACCTTCTCCACGACGGGCATTTATCCCAATCGTTATTGTACTGATGCTTAATTTTTTGTTGGTCACGTTTTATTACCCCAATATTGAAGCCCATTACCTGTCTGATTACGGTTCAACGCTCCAAAAAGTGAAAGGGATGTGGAGCCTGATCATCGCGTTAACGACCGCGATTGTCGTCGCACTGATTCTTTTTCGAAAACAGATTGCTCATGCACGAGAGGCGATTAATGACGGTGGAGAGAGTGCCATTATGCCCATTATGAATACGGCAGCTGCGGTGGGTTTTGGTAATGTGATCAAATCATTATCTTCATTTGATTCGATTAAAGAGATGATTTTGTCCATTCCAGGCTCCCCGCTACTGTCATTTGCCATATCCACCAGTTTACTGGCTGGAATTACCGGTTCTGCTTCTGGTGGGCTAAGCATTGCTTTGGATGCACTCGGTGATATTTATATTCAACAAGCGTCAAATTTAGGGATCAGCCTAGACGCGTTACATCGGATTGCTTCGATTGCCTGCGGCGGGTTGGACTCATTACCTCATAATGGCGCGGTCATTACATTACTTAGCATTTGTGGCATGACACATCGAGATTCTTATAAAGATATTTTTGTTTGTACATTAGCGATTCCCATTGTTGCTACGGGAGTGGTGCTGATATTTGCGACGTTTGGCGTGGTGTAATGAACGTTGAGTTCAAATAGGGAAAATGAACCGAATGAAGGGGTACTCGATTACAAATTTAGGAATGTACATTTCATTAACTCAATTATTCGACCATAGAGCATATCAAACTATCTGTTGGGATAACCCCCAATAACTAGGAGAAACAACACATGTTTAATGAAGAACAGCAATTCAAACATCCTATTCGTTGGGGTATGGTTGGAGGCGGTCGTGGCAGTCAAATCGGATATTCCCACCGTAATGCAGCTGTGCGAGATGGTCTGTTTACTTTAGTGGCAGGCGCTTTTGATTTAGACGTTCAACGTTGTCAAGATTTTGGAAAGAACATCGGTCTAGATCCTGAACGTTGTTACTCCTCTTATCCCGTATTATTTGAACAGGAAGCAAAGAGAGAAGATGGCATTCAAGCCGTATCGATTGCGACACCGAATGCAACACACTATGAAATTTGTAAAGCGGCACTACAAGCAGGATTGCATGTCGTGTGTGAAAAGCCCATTACCTTTACTAGCAAAGAGGCGGAAGAACTGAAGTCTATTGCAAAGACTAAAGATCGCGTGCTCGGTGTGATGTATGGTTATACCGGTTTTCCGATGGTTCATCAGGCGCGTGAAATGGTTGAAAGGGGAGACCTTGGTGAAATACGGGTGGTTACTATGCAGTTTGCGCACGGCTTTCATAATGTTGAACATGAAAAAGATAATCCCAGTTTGAAATGGCGAGTGAGTCCAGAAGTCTCTGGGCCAACGTATGTGATTGGAGATATTGGTACTCATGCATTTTATTTATGTGAAATGATCACAGGACTTAAAGTGAAACGTCTCTCTTGCATGCGTCAAAGTTTCATTCAATCACGTGCACCTTTAGAAGATAATGCGCATGTAATGATGGAGTTTGATGGTGGGGCGGTCGGCACACTTTGGGCTTCAGCGGTTAATTCAGGTTCGATGCATCAACAAAGAATTCGAATTGTCGGAGAAAAAGCCTCGATAGAGTGGTGGGATGAGCATCCAAATCAATTACGTTATGAAGTTCAGGGAGAACCAATTCGGATTTTAGACAGAGATATGGACTACTTATATAAAGATGTGGCAGGAGTGGCTGCTAATCGAATAGGGAGTGGGCATGCCGAAGGCTATTTTGAATCATGGTCAAATCTTTATCATCGCTTTGCTTTAGTGATGAATGCCATTGATTGTGATGATAAGCAAGCGGCCCAAGCCATCTGGTATCCTGGAATTGAGGCTGGAATCAGTGGCGTGAAATTCTGTGAAAAATGTGTGGAGTCAGCGGATAATAAATCTACATGGGTATACTTTGATTAATATAGGGTAAGTAATTCTATCAATTCGAATCTTCGGGCTTCGAACGATAACATTTTTTATTATTCTACTAAACAGTAGGGCTTGAAAGTCAGTAAGTTGTTTTAGGAGTTTTATATCCAAATAGCTGACGGCAGTGGATTCTAGCTGCCGTCACTGCATATGCTATCATTATTGACATCATGTTATGCAATACAAAAATTCGGAACTTTATCCATATAATGACGAGCTACGCGATTGGTTAATTTAATCGTTAATTCATAAGGGATGGTACCAATATGCTTGGCTACCGTTTCTACTGGTAAGTTTTTTCCCCATATTTCTACGCTATCACCCACTTTATCCATCGCATCAGGCCCAAGATCTACGGTTATCATGTCCATGGATACTCGCCCGACAATTGGCACTTGGCGGCCATTAATAAATACTGGCGTACCTGCTGGGGCAGAGCGTGGATAACCATCACCATAGCCCATCGCGATAACGCCGATTTTCGTATCTCGTTTTGCATACCAAGTTTCACCATAGCCGACAGGTTGATTCGCGGTATGTTGACGAACAGCAATCAAACGTGTGGTGACGGTCATTACTGGCAGTAATTGGTGATCTATTCCCGAATGATAAAGGCTAGGGGAAATGCCGTACAAAGCTATCCCTGCTCTGGCGACATTGAACTGTGATTCTGGCCAAAATAAAATACCTGCCGAGTTAGCCAAACTTTTCGGGCCGGAATACGGAAACGCCGCTTGTGAAAAACACTCGATTTGTTTCAGTGTTGCAGGATGAGAAAGATCGTCGGCACAGCTAAAATGGCTCATAAAACCGAGTTGACCTTTAAGTTTTCCGCTTCGTTCAATGCGCTGTACATATTCTGTCACTTGTTCTGGCTGAACTCCAAGCCGATGCATTCCAGTATCAATTTTCAACCAAATGCTGATAGGGTTAGCCAAGTTACTTTGTTCTAAATCTCGTAATTGCTCTTCACAATGAATGACAGTTGCGAGCTTGAGGTCGGCGGCACGTTGTAAATCGTCAGCACAGAAACAGCCTTCCAGTAGCAGGATTGGTTGATCAATCCCATTAACGATAAGCTCTTCTGCTTCTTCGATTCGTGCTACGGCAAACCAATCTGCCATTGGGAGCGCTTTTGCCAACTGGACGGCACCATGACCATAGGCATCTCCTTTGATGACAGCAATCAGTTTTTGCTGTCCAGAGAGTGACTTTAAACGTAAATAGTTATGGCGAAGTGCGATTAAGTCTATTGAGGCCTGAGCGGTTTTCATACAACATCCTATGTACTCGAAATTCGTCTCTCTACATCAGAGATAACGGTCAACTTTTGGTTATTATGTAGCAAGTTTGTATGGTTTGTTAGTCTTTTGTGGTTTCATTGACCGTGATCTTGCTAATAATGTTGTATAAAATGTTGTTTGTTTTTGCTTGGGAAGAACGCTGTACCTTTCTCAAGGTGATTTTCAATTAAAAATACTGGCTTTAAGATAAAAACAGAATGTTTGATTTTGGTTATATAAAGATAGCTAATCGGGGAATGGGTTTCTGAAAGGGGGTAAGTAAACCATCTCTATCGTATAAGTTTTTGTTTTAAAAATAGTTAATACGTGCTGCAGTTCATACTTTGAGCCATCGTAATGGTCTGTGTCTTGATTCCGCTTTCCCACTAATAAAACCATTGGTAGCATAAGGTTATTGATGAGTAAACGATGTGGATACGATGATGACCGATGATCTTTTCTCTATTGTGACCAATCCAATCTTAAATCCGAAACAAAAAACGTTTGCCTTAGCGGCTCAAGCAGAAGCCAGTTTACCTTATGTCTCTCGCAGCCCAGAATTAATTGAGGCGATGGAGCAAGGCATTATTTGTGATATGTATGAGGGCCATGCACCGTTTAAACCTCGTTATGTCTTACCCGATTATCAACGCTTTCTAACTCAAGGTTCGCGCTATTTAGAGTTAACCCCTGCAGAAGATTTTGATGATGCATTAATGAAATTAATGGTGTTGTATCATCATGTACCCTCAGTGACCAATATGCCGGTATTCTTGGGCTACCTTGATCAACTGTTGCTACCTTATTGCGATGATGTGACTGACGAGCATCTTTACCGTTCCTTAAAACGTTTTTGGATTCAATTAGATAGAACGCTTCCCGATGCCTTTATGCATGCGAATATTGGCCCAGAGGATAATCGTGTTTGTCGCATGGTGTTAAAAATCGATGCTGAATTACAACAAGTTGCTCCTAATTTAACACTCATGTACGACCCACAGCGCACGCCAAACAGCTTACTTCGTCAAGCAACGGATAATATTATCCACTGCAGTAAACCACATATAGCGAATTGGCCTTTACATCAAGCCTTCTTTGTTGAGCAAAATGTGCAACCTAGTTTCGGCATTGTCAGTTGTTATAACGCCTTGCCTGTTCGTGGCGGTGCAAATACCTTGGTACGCTTGAATCTTAAAGCCGTTGCTGAACAAGCACAAAATATCGATACGTTCTTAAATCATACGCTGCCTTATTATTGCCACTTGATGTATGAGTTGATTGAGCAGCGTTGTCGTTTTTTACATCAACAATCCAACTTTTTTCAAGGCTTTTTAGTCACAGAAGGGCTGATTGAAGAAGCTCGCTTTGCGCCAATGTTTGGTGTTTATGGCATGGCCGAAGCGGTCAATCATTTATTATCGGGTAAGGCAGAATATGGGCGCGACCCTGCGGCTAACCAACTCGCATTAACGATCAGCCAAACTTTAAGTGACATTGTCACTAAAACGCCAGTCACTTATGGCTTAGCCAATCGAGCTTTACTGCATTCGCAAGGTGGGCTATCCATTGATACGCAGACCACACCAGGAATTCGAATTCGTTATGGTCAAGAGCCAGATCCGGTTAGCCATTTATTAGCCTTAGCACCGCAGCACGCTTACTATCCTTCTGGAGTCAGTGAGATTTTAACTCTAGACGAAACCATTAAAGCCAATCCTCAGGCGTTAACCGATCTCTGCTTAGGCGCTTTCGCTCATGGAATGAGGGAGTTCACGGCTAATACTCACGGAAATGATTTAGTGAGAATTACTGGCTATATGGTAAAAAAATCGGACTTAGAAGCGTATTATCAACAAGGCTCTCGCACGAATACAACGGCGCTTGGCGCTGAAGCGTGCACCGAAACAAAAGTCACTCAACGAGCACCAAGAGTGGTGAGTCATGAATTTATTGCAGGTGAGTAATGCCGACCACAGTGATTTCGGATAATGATGAGATAACGATCCAACGCTCAATAACGGGGCAAGTTGCTCGATTGCTGCCTTATTCTGTGGTTGATGGGCCCGGCAACCGCTTGGTGTTTTTTCTCCAAGGCTGTAATTATCGCTGCCCGGCTTGTCATAATCCGCAAACGATTGCTCGCTGTAGTGAAGATTCTCAAGCGATGACTGTGTTTGACGCTGTTGAGCAGATCAGGCAGCGGCGACACTTCATTACTGGTATTACTCTCAGTGGTGGTGAGGCGAGTTTACAAATCAAATTTGTTCGCGAGCTATTCAAAGCGGTGAAAACCACCCCAGAGCTATCGTCATTAACTTGCTTACTCGATAGTAATGGCAGTCTTTCGCTCAAGCACTGGCAAAGCTTGTTGCCTTGGATGGACGGGGCAATGATCGATTTAAAAGCATGGCATGAAAGGTGTCATTATCAATTAACTGGGCATAGCAATGTGCCCGTTAAACGGTCGTTACACTTTCTGGCTGAGCATGGCAAACTAAATGAAGTTCGTTTATTACTCATTCCCGATAAAACAGACTATGACCTATATAGCGAGTCATTAGCGCAATATTTAAATCAGTTACAACAGTTACAGTCAGCTCAGGGGGCGGCTTTTCAACTACGTGTTAATGCTTTTGCCAATCATGGTGTTTCTGGCATCGCTAAATCGTGGTCTGCGGCCACCCCGGAGCAAGTGAGCCGTTTAATGGCAAAACTTACTGATGATGCACTTTCCTAGTAATCTTGAGGTAAATAGCGGTTGTACAATTGATTAGTGGTGGTTATGATTTCGTCTGCAAATTAATATCTAACAATGTCAGTAGGCTTAATATCACAAAAGCTAGGTGTAAAAGACCTAGCTTTTTCTTTTCTTGTTAGCTGTCTTCTTCCTGCTTGAATGGCTACGCTCGTTACGAAATGTGAAATAGAGTAACCATATTTTACTAAGGCCATTTTTCTCTATTTGTTGAGCATTATTTTTGCGTGAGTTAACAAAAAATCAACGCTATTTTTGAATAACATTATGTTTTTTCTCATCGTTTTATATAATTAATTATCTACTTCTTGCCGATGTAGTGTATTGTTTAATATGTATTTTTCAAATAACAGCGGCTAATTATTGTCCGTTTTGACAGCACAATGGACTCTCTTCACGTAAAACAGGAATAATGATGTTATTTATCAAGGATTTTTATCATGCGCTTTTGCATGCATTAAAAAATTTATTACCGATTGTTGCTGTCGTGCTTTTCTTTCAGCTCGTGATCTTACGTCAAGTTCCGGACGATGTGTGGACGATGACATTTGGTTTGTTGGTAGTAGCAGTTGGTGTGGCTCTATTTCTACAAGGGTTAGAGTTAAGTATCTTCCCTGTCGGAAAAAGCTTGGCTAACCAATTTGCACGGCGCGGCTCGATCCCTATTTTACTGGGTTTTGGTTTTGCGATGGGATTTTCTGCCGTGGTTGCTGAACCGGCACTGATTGCGGTAGCAGAACAGGCACAAACCATTAGTGAAGGACGCATTGATGGGCTTACCTTACGCTTATTGGTTGCAACGTCGGTTGGTTTCGTCATTGCGCTGGGTGTCTTTCGTACCATCATGGGATATCCCTTACATTGGTTTATGATTATTGGTTATTTGCTGGTTGTGACCATTACCTATTTTGCTCCAGAAGAAATCGTTGGGCTTGCTTATGATTCGGGGGGCGTTACCACCAATATTGTCACCGTTCCTTTGATTGCGGCAATGGGGATTGGTCTTGCCAGCTCTATTCGTGGGCGAAATCCACTGATTGATGGGTTTGGTTTGGTGGCGTTAGCGGTAATGGTTCCAATGATCAGTGTACAGTTGTATGGCATTTATGTTTATTCGCAGCCAGAGGTACATGATGTTCTGACAATACTCGGTGACGAAACAACGAATCAACTGCCTATGTGGGTTACGCCACTGCTCGAACTGGCGAGTATGGTTAGGGATGTATTACCGATAATCATCACTATCTTATTCTTTCAGTACATTATTTTACGTCGACGATTAAGTAATCCTAAACAGATTATCTTTGGTTTTTCATTAGTTATCGTTGGACTGTATGCCTTTGTTGTCGGTTTAAAATTAGGTCTATTTCCGATTGGTAGCGCAATGGCGGAACAACTTATCGGCCGAGATCAATTATTCTACATTTATCTATTTGCTTTTATGATAGGTTTTGCTACTACCATGGCTGAACCTGCCTTGCTTGCCGTAGGACAACAAGCTGAAGAAGCGGCGGCAGGTAAAGTTAAAGGTAATACGATCAGAATATTGGTGGCGTTTGGGGTCGCGACCGGAATCGCGATTGGTGTACATCGCATCATTATTGGTGGTTCGATGCACTATTTTATTATGGCGGGTTATACCTTAGTGATTATTTTGACGATGTTGGCACCGAAGTACATCATCGCGTTAGCCTATGATCTTGGTGGGGTGACGACCTCCGAGGTTACGGTACCTTTAATCACGGCTCTCGGTATTGGTTTAGCGACTCATATCGAAGGTCGAAATGTCCTAATTGATGGCTTTGGTCTGATTGCCTTCGCCTCTATTTTTCCTATTGTTACAGTTATGCTCTACGCCATTTTCACACAATGGTATTTTCAATTTTCAAAGGTGAAATCATGAAGTTTTCCGTATTAGTTGCCATCGTCCCCGAAGAATTCGAGCAAGAAGCGATTGATACCGCTCGTGAGCAAGGCGCAGGTGGTATTACCGTATTAGCAGGTCGAGGTATCAGTAATGAGACCAGAAAGACGTTTTTTGGCTTAACCTACGATGGTAGTCAATCCGTTTTACTCATGGTGTTAGAAAAATCTCTTTCTTTACAAGTCTTAAAGTCGTTACAAGCACTGTTACGTCCAAGTGAAGAAGATTCAAGAGGCATTGCTTTTACGATTGGATTAGAACATCTAGCAGGGATTGACCTCAATCAACTGGATAAATTTGAACAGCAGCTGTTCCAACAGCAGTTAAAAGACACTTTATAAGGATAAAACCCTATGTTAGTAAAAGACGTTATGATTCGTGACGTTGTCACTATATCGCCGTTTGCCAAATTACGTGAAGCCATGATGTTGATGAAAAAACATCATTTAAAATCTCTGGTCGTTGAACAGCAAAATGCCAATGATGCGTTTGGTTTAATCACTTATACCGATATTGTCAAAACAGTGATTGCTGAAGGTGGTGATATTGATTTATTGAATGTCTATGACGTATGCGCTAAACCGGCGATCTCGGTTGGTGAAAATCTCGCGTTAAAACATGTTGCGGCGCTGATGACTCAACAACATATTAAACGTCTACTGGTTTTAAATGATAATCAACTGCTCGGGTTTGTGTCGATGGATGATATCATGGATGCCTTACTTGCCCGCATCGATTAATATTATCACGACGATCAGCGGCTTAGGTGGAGACCTAGGCCGTAGCGTATCGTAGACTAGGCACCTTGTAACACCGCATAAAGCTGAATATATTTACGTACGAGCTGTTGGTTTTTAGAGCGCTTAAGAGGGTGACCATACTTAATATAGCAGGGGGTCATGGTAAAAGTGGACTCTAACGTTTGTAGCAGTTGTGATTCACTTTCATAGAGGGTGATGCCTTGTGCATGATAGTCAGCTAGTTCATCGGGCAATCGTCCTGTCCACCAATGCAACAACTCACGACTTTTTTGGCTGCGACTTATCCAATGATCGGTGAGCAAGAGTAATAGATCATTGGGTTGAATGGCATAAGCGTATTCTTGTTTCCAAGCACAAATATCGCGCAATAATTTTGCGCGGCACGTTTTCCCCGCACTCACCATATGTTGCGTTAATATCCACACCGTCCCTACATCACTACTCACTCTAAAATGATAAGGAAGTTCATTGTTGGGCATAAAGTCTAACGGCATGTATTCACAGGTATGACCAAATTCAGTTAACGTGCGCGCTAGTCGCCGAGCAAAAGCTTGGCTGAGGTGATGTTGACTCATTCCTTGATTATGAATAGTAGGGTAGTGCTTTTCACATAGCTTTAGACAATCGGCTTGAAACTCATTGACACTTTGCGTCACTATATCCAACAGCAAGGCGATGTACTCCTTAGCAAAATTTATTTTAACGATCCCACTTTAATCGCTTCCTAAAATTCAAATCCCATTACTCTCGAAAAAGTTAACCTTCACACATATACCACCCAATAAATAATGGTGGATGGTCAATCAGTTGGCTTTGACTAAAAGAGCACCATCGCTAGTGACATGATGAATCAATCGCGATGAGCTTGGCAACTGAAAGCAGTGTAGAGTGTGCTATAGCATACATTTTTCTTTTCATTTTTCTGAGTCAAGCGAGAACATATCAAGGAAATATGTTTCATAATGTTACCACTTAAGTTGAAGTGCATATCTGTCAATTTAATTAACTATTTGAAATTAAACAATAATTAGTTTTTCGGTGTCAGTCACACCATGTGAAACATGGCATAGAAAAGTTTCTTCAAATAAATTGAACAACATCATCAATTGCCTTGTCTATCCAGAGCGGTACAAATGGTAAATACTCTGTTATCAAGATGTATCAACTCGGCACTTTTACAAAGAGAAATCCTATGAAGACCCAAGTGACACATTACAATCGACCGCTGCAAATTATTCATTGGCTATCCGCTATTGTCGTTATTGGTATGTTTGCAGCGGGTCTATGGATGGTCGATTTATCCTACTACAGCCAGTGGTATCACACTGTCCCGTATTGGCACAAATCGATAGGTATATTACTGGCAGGGTTAACCTTATTTCGTTTTATTTGGAAGTTAGTGACGCCGTCACCCTCCGTGGAAGGTAAACCACTTGAGCGTATCGCTGCCAACATTGTTCATAAGCTTATCTATGTGAATTTAGCCGTGATCTTTATTTCTGGTTACTTAATTTCTACCGCCGATGGACGAGGCATTTCGGTGTTCGATTGGTTCACTGTACCTAGCCTTGGTAGTTTGTTTCCAAGACAGACGGATATCTCTGGTGATGTTCATTTTTATGCCGCTTGGTTTCTGATCATCATGGTCTCGATTCATGCACTCGCGGCATTGAAACATCACTTTATCGATAAAGACAATACCTTACGTAAAATGACAGGAGCAAAAAAATGAAAAAGAGCTTACTTGGATTAGCGTTCGCTTTGGCATTACCTTTTAGTGCTAACGCTGCTGACTATGTAATTGATACTCAAGGAGCTCATGCTTCTATCAACTTTAAAGTAAACCATTTAGGTTTTAGTTATATTAAAGGTCGTTTTAATACCTTTAATGGTGAGTTTTCTTATGATCCTGAGAATATTGCAGCTTCAAAAGTTACGGTAAATGTTGATACACGCAGTCTCGATTCTAATCACGCAGAGCGAGATCGCCACATTCGCAGCGCAGATTTTATCAATGCCTCGCAATTTTCTACCGCGACATTTACCAGCACTGATGTGGTGGATAAAGGCGACGGTAACTTAGCGATTACTGGTGATCTTACTTTGCATGGTCATACTAAACCAATTACTATCGATGCTCAGTTTATTGGTGCAGGTACGGATCCTTGGGGTGGGCAGCGTGCCGGATTCATAGGTACGACTCGTCTAGAATTAAAAGACTTCGCGATTAAAGTGGTTGGCCCATCAAGTTACGTTGACATGGAACTGCATGTTGAAGGCATCAAGAAATAATTGGTCGATGTCATTCTGTTCGATTGATTAAATAGAAAATTCCCTGAATTATCAGGGAATTTTTTTGCCTATCATTTATCGTGTGTATCGGCCGATAATGAGGACTCGCTGTTTAGGCTCTTGCTAACTCTTTTTCTGTTTTAACCGCCGTCACTCGTTCACCATAAATCGCACGTAGCTCGGCCAACACATGATTGCGATTCAGAACACCGACAAATTGCCATTTGTCCAAAACTGGCAGCACATGGGGTTTACTGACTTTCATGCTTTTGGCACGCTCTTCAACTGACAACGCATTAAATCGGGTGGCAATGCCCATACTGGTCGTTGGGAAAAGCTGCTCTTTATCGATACAGAAGAACTCCGCCACATCAACTAAACTATCACTCGCATTAATAGCAATCACATCACGAGTCATTAAATCAACAACTTTTTGTTCTGCATTCGGCAAATAGTCTTGGCACCATAGCTCGACCATCACATCGTGAGCTGAGAACATGCCGATCAAACGACCTTGACGATCGACGACAGGGGCGGCGGTAAGATAATTATCCAACAGAGTATCGATAGCGAAGGGTACAGGCGTCTCTGCACTTAGTGTAATGGCTTGTGTATCCATCATATCTTGAACGATGATTGAGTTTTTCATGGTAGTTTCCTTAACCGACTGAAGAGGGGTAGTTTTTGTTATTGTGCTCACATGAGCGGCTTTTAAGTGTGGGCGACGATAGATTGACCAATTCGCTAAACCAACCAGAACGGCACCGCCGACAATATTTCCTAAAGTGACAGGGATAAGATTGGCCGTAATAAAAGCAGAGATATTGAGGTCGGCGTATTGAGCAGGAGTGCTGCCGACCTGTATCCAGAAACTTTCTGGAGCAAAGGTATGAATCACAATACCAAGAGGGATCATGAACATATTGGCAACACTGTGCTCAAAGCCACTGGAGACAAACATCGCTACTGGCAATATTGTCATCGCGGCTTTAGTCATCGCATTGGCTGAACTAAAAGTTAACCAGATGGCTAAACATACCAAAAGGTTACAAAGCACCCCTAAGGCGAAAGCTTGAACGGCCGTATGGTGCAGTTTATGTTGAGCGATATTTAGCGCATTAAGCCCCCATTGACCGTTATCTAATTGATACAAGCCCGCAGCAGCGACCAACAAAAGTAGGAACATCGCACCAATAAAATTGCCCACGTATACTTTGCCCCAGATAGCGAGCATTTTGCTAAAGCTTATCTGTTTATTCGCCCATGAAATGCTCGATAGTACTGAGCTGGTGAATAGCTCACCGCCACAAATCACAATCAGTATTAATCCCATACTAAAAGCAAGACCACCAGCAAGGCGGCTTAATCCCCAGCCTGCACTTTCACTGCCTGTGGTGACGGTAATGTAAAACAGAAAAGCTAAGCCAATAAACGCACCAGCCATCACCGCTAAACTTAGCGTCAGTCCACTGGTCTTTTGCGCTTTGCTCAAAGCAAATTTTTCTGCTTCAGCCATCATTTCATAGGGTGAAAAATAGTGTTGATTTTCAGCGTTGGCTGTCGACATACGCGCTCTCCAGACTCACATTCATAATTACCTCCTGACAAATTAAACAACGCCGTATGGGTTGTTACCAAACCAGACTAGGGCAGACGAGCAGGGCGGTAAAATGGATAATTCTTGATTACCCTATCAATTTTATTGATATAGTTGGGTGAGCCAGTAAAATGAAACGAATTGCTCATTATGGGCAGGGTAATGATGGTTATAAAAAGGATGGAGAGTGCGATATTCATTAAAACAGTTGGCCGTTTTCGATGCGGTAGCGGATTCCGGTAGTGTCAGTGTCGCGGCAGATAAACTCGCCTTAACTCAGTCGGCCACCAGTATGTCGCTCGCACAGCTAGAAAAAATGTTAGGGCGTCCACTATTTGAACGTCAAGGCAAGCAGATGGCACTGACTCATTGGGGGATGTGGTTGCGTCCGAAAGCGAAACGCTTACTGCAAGATGCTCAACAAATTGAAATGGGCTTTTATGATCAGCATTTATTGAGTGGAGAGATTCGTCTTGGTGCGAGTCAAACTCCTGCGGAGCATCTTGTCCCCGATCTTATCAGTATTATTGATAGTGATTTTCCAGAGATCCGCATTGAGCTGGGCGTCAGAAGTACCCAGAGCGTGATCGACGGTATTTTAGATTATCGCTATGATTTAGGGATCATCGAAGGGCGTTGTGATGATAGCCGAATTCTCCAAGAAGTTTGGTGTCGTGATCACTTATGTATTGTTACTTCCGCTCATCATCCGTTTGCGAAACGCGATGTGGTGAGTTTAGCCCAATTAGAACAAGCGAAATGGGTATTACGTGAACAGGGCTCAGGGACGCGTGGTATTTTTGAGAGTGCAGTGCATAAGCTTATCCCGGATTTGGATGTATGGCGTGAATATGAGCATGTTCCCGTGCTGCGTAGTTTGGTAGAAAATGGCCCCTATTTAACCTGTTTGCCTTATTTGGATGTCGAACGATTTATTCAAAATGGTCAGTTAGTAGCGCTGAATGTTCCCCAGCTGAGTATGGAGAGAACATTAACTTTTATTTGGCGAGCAGATATGGCTGAAAACCCGTTAGCAGAATGTATTCGGCGTGAAGGATTACGGATGATGAAGGGTAAGCCCTATGTTCTTTAGTTCCTAAATCTGTTGATTTACCGTTTGCGTCACAATTTTATGTATTAAACTTAAATTGTTACTTTAAATATGTGTTACTGATCACTGGTTATTGTGTTTGTTCCCCTTTACTATGCCGCTCATTGATAAGGTTGTTTGCAAGCGAGTCACTGCGGAGAAGATCATGAATATACTATTCGCCATTTCACTGACAACAGGGATCTTATCGGGTCTTTGGGGATGGATTGCTGTCTCGTTAGGGCTTCTCTCTTGGGCTGGTTTTTTAGGTTGCACCAGTTTTTTTGCTACGCCCAATGAAGGGATCAGAGGATTACTGCAAAGTTTACTGTGTAACATCAGCGGGGTTTTCTGGGCGTTAGTGATTATCTACAGCTCTTCGTGGATGGGAGTTGATGTATTAGGTTATATCATTACTGCAATGGTTGCCTTTATGATGTGTATTCAAGCGAGTAAAAGTTGGCTTGCTTATATTCCCGGTACCTTTATTGGATCTTGCGCAACATTTGCCGCAGCAGAGCAATGGCCTTTGGTGATCCCTTCATTACTGCTTGGGGGAGTTTTTGGTTATTTAATGAAAACGAGCGGAGTGTGGCTTCATCAACGCGCACAGAATAGCGCTCAAACTAAACGCCTAAAATCCATCAATCGGGTCAGTTAAATCGTTTACTTGATAACGGATCCATTCTTCAAAATACGATGGTTGGATTTCATTGCTTATTTTTGTATCAATGACCTCATATCATCTTTTCTGATATCGACATTCATATTTCCCCTAAATGTGACTGTTTTGCTCCTTTGATACTAAGCACAGCCTAAAGTTAACTGGCTGTGCTTTTTCTTTGTTTATTGATCGAACGTTCGGTGATCTCTAGCCATGGCCGTTTGCCATCGTAATCACGCGTTTCAGTGTCCAGCGTAGTAGGACCGGGATAGATTCAAGACCATTTTTATCACAGTGAGAAACAATCGCCAAAGCTAAGTCAGGTTTTGCGTGTTTTTTGAGTACGCGGCTAACCACTTTTTTAGCTGGAATAGGATGATCATGAGGGATCTTGACCATGTCTTTAAAAAAGTCTTCAAAGCCGTGAGAATAGAGAAAATGCTCGATATCACGATCAGGGAGTTCGGTTAATCGATGTCGAGGTTGATCATTGCCCAACATGCCGATCACTGTTGCCGCGTATTTCTTACCTGCAGGATCGCCGTCAGTAACCACATGCCATTCAATAGAAAAAGCTTTAGCCACTTTGATCAACGACTTTAATCCTGATTGGGCAAACTCGATAATTTGTACGCCTTCTGCAGCTAAGTTATAACCACATTGTCTTGCTAATTCACTAAATAACCAAACTTCAGTTTCGCCTTCTACCAATAGCCAACAGCGAGCGAAAAGCGCACCAGAACGATGAAAACGAATATGAAAACCAATTCTTCTTAACTCATCTCGGCTAACGCCATGGATCGGCATGCTGGTGGCGATCGTTTTATCTGATTGTCGAACTAAACGACGGATCGAGTGCAGGGGGACTGAGCCGAGGAGATCGCCACTATTAGTAGTTAAGATCTTTTGCATCGGTAACAACTCTAAAAGACTCCAGGCTCTGGCTAAGTGAGTGGGGTGTAAACGCCCTTCCGGATCTTCAACGATTAAAATCGGTCGCGCATAACGGCGAAGATCATTGGGTCCTTTCGCTTGAAGATAAGCATTAAGTAGCCCGAGTAGTAACAAACGCGTTTGGCGATTTTTGGTTTCATCGACAATTTGCGTTAAGCTTTTATCGTTGCTTGGTGAAGCGTAGACTAAGCTTTCGCGTTCACGACGTGGGTTTTTACGTTTTTGATCTTTGAAAGAAAAATAATGCTCGACTAAGGCTTGCATAGCGCTCAGGCTACTGCGCATTTCACCTTTATTGACATGGCCGGGAATCGCCATTAAGCGGCGACATGTATTATTAATGCGTTTCTCAACGCGAGTGTTTTTACCGTTACCTTCGACAAAGGGGCGTTCAAATTGTCGAGAATCTCGCAGTCGGATCACCGGATGTAAATTCATCAGAGTTTGAGCGATTTGTGCGCTGTCATGAACTAAAATAGGATTACCGTCTAAATCTAAGAAAGCATAATCGGTTGAGATATCGTACTGTACCCGTGTTCCGCTGACACGATAAATGATTCGTTGATTGCCCTGTTCGTCTTGTCGCCACACTGGTTTCAGCTTGCGATAGCGTCCTGCGCGGTGTTCGCGAGGTTCAGTAGTGACAAAACTCAAAATGATTTGAATATCTTGGGTTTGGGGGTGAGAGACAGAATAGTCGACGTGGAAATCTTGCAATTCGAACTGGTAAGGCCGACCATCGGCAGGTAGCATGATGGAGAGCGCATCCAATAATGAGGATTTACCCCACGTATTCTCACCAATGAGGGTGGTTAACTCATCAAAAGCGAGCGATAAACGGCGAATGCCACGAAATCCTGATATTTCAATACGTTCTAGATGCATTGGCAAGGTCCTTTTTCTCAACGCGTGCCTGCTTACGCTGAGCTTTTCTTTTAGCATAAAGGAAAAAGTCTGAAAAAGCAGACCGTTAAGGCTTGAAACTTGTCCTCATCTCACAAATTCATCCCTTTTATCTCGTATTACGTAATAAACGATAGGACAGTCGAACACTTTTTTTGCAAACCTATTTCATAAAAGTCACGATTCTGTCATGATTTTTCCGCTAGGATGAGCGCGAAAGAGAGAGAAAGTTATGAAAAAAATAAAAAATATTACATCAATCACTCTGGCTCATATCAATGATACCCATTCTTATTTTGAGCCAACATCATTACAACTGACCTTAGATATTGACGGGCAGACCATGACGCCTTTTGTCAGCGCAGGCGGTTTTGCACGTATTGCCACTCGTGTTGAGCAGTTAAGAGCGGATGCTAAGCGGATGCAGCGAGAGTTTATCTTGGTTCACGCTGGTGATTGTTTCCAAGGTACGCTCTATTTTTCGTTATTCAAAGGATTAGCGAACGCAGAAATGCTCAATTCACTGGGCCTTGATGCTATGACTTTAGGAAACCACGAGCTGGATATGGGTAATGATCCGGTGGCGCAATTTGCTGAGCGTATCCAATTTCCTTTACTTGCCGGTAACTGGGATTTATCGCAAGAGCATGAAGATAAACCTCACCGTTTAGCGACTAACCCGCGCGTGCACGCCTTTGATGTAGATAAACAGTGCGCTCGGTGGATGGTTAAATCCGCGCAGGGGAGCGATATCGCTCTCTTCGGTTTATCTTTGGATAAAATGGATGAGATAGCCAACCCAGATGCTGATACACCATTTATCAACGCCTTAGAAACAGCTAAGAATACCATTCAACAGATCCACAATGCTGGGATTAATAAAATTATTCTCGTCAGCCACTTAGGCTATGAAGCTGACAAAGAGTTAGCGGCGAAGGTTGATGGGATAAGTTTAATCGTTGGTGGTCATACTCACGTATTGCAAGGTGATTTTAGCTCACTAGGTTTAAGTTGTGAGGAATCCTATGGACAAAAAATTAACCAAACTTACGTTGTTCAAGCTGGGCTGTATGCATTGGCGTTAGGCCACTGCCAGATAGACTTTGATGAACAAGGTAACGTAGTGAATTTCTCAGGGCGTAATGAATTATTGCTGGGTCGACGTTTATTCCTTGATGCGAGCATGAGTGAAGCAGGCAGTGATTCTGCTTATCTCGATGCCTGTGATTTTGTAAACAACCACCCTAATGTCGTGGTGTGTAAAAAAGATCCGCAAGTGCATGCTATTTTGCGCAATAAATACATTCCTCGTGTGCGAGAGTTGCAGCAACAAATTATTGGTCATGCGACTCAAACACTACGCCATGTGCGCATTCCCGATCAAGAAGGTCCCAGTGAATTGGCTCCTTTAGTCGCCAGAGCCTTTATGCATGTGATGCGTAAACGTGGCTATCCAGTTCAGTTTGCGATTCATAATGCGGGTGGTGTGAGGACCTCTTTATCTGCCGGTGCTGTTTCTGTTGCCGATATTGCCGGAAAATTACTTCCGTTTGCCGTACCGATTGGCGTCTATCGTTTAAAAGGTAAAAGCCTGACTAAAGCCCTTGAAGGGGCAATCAATAACGCTTTAAATAATGGTGTCGAGGGAACGGGAGCGGGAAGTTATCCTTATACTCACCATCTTTCCTTTGAGTATCTGCCCGAACGGCCGCTCGGAGAACGGATCGCCAATTTACAGATCTGGCAAAAGGGACAGTGGCATCCCGTACAAGCGGAACAGGAATATTGGGGAACCTCTTCGGCTTATACTATGAAAGGGAAAGAAGGCTACCAAGGGCTGACCGAAATGAAAGGTGAAGGGAAAATCACTACGATTTCGATGGCCGATGCCTTTATTGAGTTTTTAACCGATAATCCCTCGATACTCAGTAATGACGCTGAACGACAAGAAACGGGACAATACACACGTTAATATGGCGTGTTCTTTGCAAAGCATTATGCGCTGTGACTTAAACAGAGGAGAAGCCAATGTGGAGCAAAGACTGGTTAGATGCTTTAGTGGTCGTCGTTTGGATTAGTTTATGGGCAGGTTTAGTGTATGCTTTGCCCTTCGCAGGAATTTAATTGCTATCAACTCTAGACGAAAGTAGCGACTCAGCATAAAATGGCGACGTTTGGGGAGTAGTCGCCATTTGTTTATTTGTCGTCATCACGTTAAGCATCGCTTATCCGGCAAATATAAATAGTCCGTTTTATCACAGCTATTTCGACGAGACCAACGCATTCCATACTGCTGATTTAGGCAGTGAACTAACTGGTATGCGGAAGGTGTCGTTTTCCTATCGAGAATCCGTTTTCCTTCCGCCTGTGGAGGAATCATGACCCCGATCATCTATATTTCGTTTACGTTGTTAACCTTTGCTCTGGTTGCTATGGATATTTGGCAAACTCGTGGTAACCGAATTACCCTGCAACGCGCGTTAAGCTGGAGCTTGGTCTGGATTTTACTCGCGTTTTTGTTTGCGGCAGTCCTTTATCTATTTTGGGATGATTATGCTGTTTATAGCCCTTATAGCGCCTCGCAAGCAACATTAGCTTTTCTAACTGGTTATCTACTCGAAAAATCGCTCAGTATTGATAATTTGTTCGTCTTTGCGATTATTTTTCATCAATATGCTGTGCCGGAGTCACTTCGTCCGAGAGCGCTTTTGTTCGGAGTGATTGGCGCTCTTGTGTTGCGTGCAGTGATGATTATCGTTGGTGCTCAATTACTCGAACAATATCATGGCTTATTGTATGTGTTTGCCCTGTTCTTAATGTGGACGGGTGTGCAATTATTGCGAGAAAAGCCAGCGAGTCACGTCAATCCATTAGCAGAAAGAATCATCCGACGTTGTTGTCGAGTGACGAATCAATACCAAGGACATGCGCTTTGGGTACGTGTTGGCAAACGCTGGTGGGTTACTCCGATATTGATCGTTGTTGGTGTGATCGCTTATATGGACGTGATGTTTGCACTTGATTCTATTCCTGCCATCTTTGCTGTGACCAGAGAGCCTTTTCTCGTGCTCGCTGCTAACGTTTTCGCTTTGCTTGGCTTGCGTTCATTATTTTTTGTTTTACAAGGCTTGCTGGATAAGTTTATCTATTTAAAACCGGCGTTAGCTTTCATTATGATGTTTATTGGCGTGAAAATGTTACTGGTTGGATCCCGCTGGGAAATCCCGACTTGGATATCATTGTCGGTATTATTAATGACCATGCTATTCGCGATCATCGCATCACTTGTAAAAGGACAGGCTCAATCTCAAGCTGCTGTTATTAAGTTAGAAAATAGTGACTATACGCGAGAGTAAAATATTTGTTAATGAAAAGCCTGAAAAATCGTAGAGCGATTGTCCTTATGCACTTGATGGTTAAATAGTAGCTTTAAATGCGTTTGTTTTGAATATATATTCTTCAGTTGTTATTGAGTTGTTTCATTAGTTTTTTTAATTCGAAATGACAAATTTTGTCACTTCTTTTGTAGCAATGGCTTGCTTAAAATGCGCGCAAATAAGTTACCGAATTAAGAGAGGCTCACATGGCACAAGCAATGCGTTTAGGTACTTTAACAGCACCAACCTCTATGGACAAAAAAACCTATGCGGTTAACTTCAAAGGATTGATAGCTCATTTGGTGGATATTCTTTTTGTGGAAACAAAACAAGCAACGTACTACCACACTGCAGAATTATCTAGCCATATTCAACGTGATATTGGATTAACACGTTAAGCAAAAAGATAAGTTGTTAAAAGACAAAAGCCGACGAAAACGTCGGCTTTTTGCTATATACATTTAGCGCTTAGCAAAGATAAGCACAAAGTTGCTTATTTCTTGCGGCAATACTCAGCGATAATGTACATGGTTTGACCATTAACTTTACCCTGAATATGTTTTGGATCATCGGTTAAGTTAATACCACGTACTGCCGTTCCTTGTTTGATGACCATGCTGGAGCCTTTCACTGGAAGATCTTTGATCACCGTGATGTCATCGCCTTTTTTGAGTTCGACACCATTCACGTCTCGGGGTTTATCTTCATCATCGTTCATACCAATTTCGGCCCATTTTTGAAGGGCTTCGTCCATATACATCATATCGAGCAAATCTTGCGCCCAGCTTTCTGTTGCTGATAATCGCTTGAGTTGACGCCATGCCATTACCTGAACGGGCGCCACTTGGCTCCACATACTGTCATTTAGGCAGCGCCAGTGATTTGCGTCCATCGTTTCAGGTTGTTCGATTTGTGAGCTGCAGGTGGCGCAAAGCATGATAGCGTGATCGACGGTGATCTGTGTATGCGGAGCAACCACATAAGGAGACAGCGAGCTCTGTGCTGCGCACAGTTCACATTTTGAGTCACAGCGTTCGAGTAAAGTTGCTTCAGTAGACATTGATTCCCACCTCTATAAGATTAAGTTCGCGGGTATTATCCACTTTATGCCTACGATTGGAAGGGTTAAACCCCGAGAATGTTCTGCAACTCTCGGGGTAGTAAAGACAATTAAAGTCGTTTTGAACGGGATGTTAGTTTATGGTCCACAATTGGGCGCTTGTCGCGTGGTATCTGGCAATGTTGAGATCTTCGCAGCCAGATCATTAATGCGTGTGCTGTGGGAAGGATGGGTCGATAGTAGCTCAGGCGGTTGCTGTCCCATCGAAGCTCTTGCCATATTTCGCCATAGTTCGATACTTTGTGTCGGATCAAACCCAGCTTGGGCCATTAAGGTTAATCCTAAGCGATCCGCTTCTGATTCTTGGCGGCGGCCATAAGGCATAATCACACCATATTGAACACCGACACCTAAAGCCGCCATCGTCAAATCACGATATTGTGCATATTCTGAAGCACCTAAAGCAACATCGGTGACTTGTAATCCGACATTGGCCAGTTGGGCTTGAGAGAGGCGTTCATTACTATGATTGGCAAGTACATGAGCAATTTCATGACCAATCACCGTTGCCAGTTGATCTTGATTGACGGCAACGCTTAGTAATCCGGTATAAACTCCGATTTTGCCGCCAGGTAGGGCAAAAGCATTCACTTGTGGACTATCAAACAGGACAACTTCCCATTGCTCGACGCTAGGCTGTGCTGGGACGTACTGAAGAAGGGCATCGGTGACGCATTGTACGTAGCGAGTCAAGGCCGCATCTTGACTGATCGGCAACTCACTTTTCATTTGACTAAAAGATTGCACGCCGAGCGTGCTCATTTGGGTATTCGAGAACAGCAATAGCTGGTTGCGCCCAGTTGGTGAGGCGCTGCAAGCGGTTAAACCCATCAACGTTATCATTAAGCTTAAGATTTTTATTCTTAAACGCATAACACATCCTTAATCATAATCATCCCTATAATGACTCGGTAGGATAGATAGCCAAGTGGTTGTACAATATACCCAAGTTTGTTGGAGATGCAATATTGCTGGATGCGCGTTGTTGACGGCTATTGATGTATTTTATTAAGGGTGAACATGGACATTTGGAAAAAGCCAATCAGTTTAGAGCGATTAAATGCCACGTCAAAAAATACCATGATGGAGCATTTGAATATTATTTATACCGAGATCACGGAAAACACTATCTCGGCAACCATGCCAGTCTGTTCGTATACACATCAACCATTGGGAATGTTGCATGGTGGAGCATCGGTGGTTTTAGCTGAAACCTTAGGCTCCATTGCCGGTAATTTTGCCGTCGATAAGACTCGCTATTGTGTAGGATTAGACATTAATGCTAATCACTTGCGGGCTATGCGACAAGGTCAGGTAATTGGCACGGCGAAACCTATCCATATTGGGATTTCCACTCAAGTTTGGCAGATAGATATTACCGATGAACAAGGCCGCTTGGTCTGTGTCAGCCGTTTAACGTTGGCGGTCAAACAGCAGCGTAATAAAGTAAGCCAAGATAGCGAGGCAAGCGAATGATGATGGAATTTTCCGGTGGGAAAATTATTGCCACCGCACATGAAGTGGTGGTGCGTTTACTGGGTGAACATTCAATTAGCCTACAATCATCAAGTGACAATGTCACTTTACTTGGCAGAGGCGCGAATGTATTGTTAGCCAACAGTGGTGGTGTAAAATGGTCGGTTAAGCTCGATAACAGTGAGCAATTATCTGAGCTTGCTCAATCTTTAGGTTGCGATATCTCCTAAACTGGTGGCCTGCTCTTGCACTGAAGGACCTAAATAGAGGAAACTGTAGTAAGTTTTTAAGATATAGAGTTTCCTCCTTTATGAGTAGCCCTCGCTTACGTGTCCAATTTGAAACCTTATTTGCTCATTTTCATGGTCAAGATGCAGAGACGCAATTAGACGATATTACCGACATTTTATTTTGCACTCGACGTAATGCGCGCATTGTTCTCAACAAATTAGAAGATGAGGGGTGGATTGAATGGCATCCCGCTCCAGGACGCGGCAAACTCTCACAGCTTATTTTTAAACGTAGTCGGGCAGATGTCAGTGAAAACCTTGCTCGCCGTTATCTGCAAGAAGGCAAGATAGGTCAAGCGCTGGCGGTATTGGATCAAGATGCCGCTAAGTTAACCCAAGTTATCCAAAGTTACCTAGGTGTACAACACCAAGAGGGCTTGCAAGTGGTGCGCTTGCCGTATTATCGACCACTTTCTATGCTTAATCCCACGAAGCCGATGCGCCGTTCAGAGCTGCATATTGCGCGGCAAATTTATTCTGGTTTGACTCGTTTAGATGAAGAGGAACAGCTACAAGCGGATCTTGCCCATCACTGGCAAGCGTTAAGTCCAACACACTGGCGGTTTTATTTACGCCCTGGAGTACGTTTTCATAACGGTGAATTAATGACCACTGAGATAGTGGTGCAGAGTCTATGGCAATTACGTTTGGTGAATTTGTTTGCGCACATTGACGCCATTACGACTCCGGATAATTGGGTCGTCGATATCCATCTATCAAAACCTGATACTCGCTTACCGTTATTGCTGGCAGAATCTTGTGCAAAAATTTTATTGCCAGAGTCATTAAGAGCGGATGACTTTGATCAAAAACCGGTGGGCAGTGGTCCTTATAAGGTATTCGTTAATGATGAGAAAAGGCTAGTGCTACAAGCATTTGATGGCTATTTTGGTTTTCGTCCATTGCTGGACCGTGTCGAAGTATGGGTTATTGATGAAGTGCACTCCTCAATGGTATTTCCGAGCTTAACGCATCCGATGAAAAGTCAACGCGGTTCATTTAGTGAAGATGTTGAACTCGATCCCGGTTGCACTTATTTATTACTCAATCGTCGTAATGGGATTGCGTCTAATGAGGTTTGGGCCAATTATCTACAAACTAAACTCAGTGCGCTGAATTTATTTCGTTTGTTACCAGAAGAAAAAGTGGTTGAACTGGGCGTATTGCCTGCTTATGGATTAAAGCCGGGTTGGTATCATCAAAATGGACCAATGTCAGCCGTTGAACCGCCAATCGGTAATACCGTTACAGTTGCTTATCATGCCCAGCATCCTATGTTTCCTACTTTAGCGAAGTGTATTGAACGTTTACTTAAAGAAGATGGTATAGACGTCACCTTCATTAAATATGAATTAACCGTCGATGATGTCGAGCAGGTTGACATTTGGATCAAAGCAATGGGCATCGCTAACCATCGGGATGATGCACTGGCTGGCTGGTTATTGGATTACTCTGATATTGAACCAATGAGTCAAGCTGAGGATTTTTATCGTTGGTCTGGATTGATTGATCAATGGCGTGCGAGCGATGAATCAACCCCTTTTCCCGCTCAAGAGCTCGGTAAGTCCTTAGTCGCCAGTAAACAGATCATTCCAATGTTTCATTGCTGGTTAGGGGTGAATAAAGATCAATGTGGTGCGTTACAAAATGCAAAGTGCAATGCCTTAGGCTGGTTTGATTTTAGCCAAGTATGGGTAAAGCCAGAGTAAAACGATCGTCAAATCACCGATCTTGTATGAGGAAAGAAGAGATGCAAAGCCCGATTACTTTAGAAGCGCTACATATCCTAGATGCGATTGATCGCCGTGGCAGTTTTGCTGCCGCGGCCAATGAACTGAACCGCGCACCAAGCTCATTGAGTTATCAAATTCAAAAGCTTGAACAAGATTTGGATATGATGATTTTTGATCGCTCTGGTCACAAAGCCAGTTTTACTGATGCCGGACGGTTGATCCTTGAGCGTGGGCGAACCATTTTGTCGGCCGCCGAGAAGCTAGTTAACGATGCGACGTTACTTGCTAACGGTTGGGAATTGGATATTACATTGGCTTTTGATGGCATCATTCCGGTCGCGAATTTTTTTCCTTTGGTGGATGCGTTAGGCAATGTCAGTAAAACTCGAATTCGTCTACAAGAAGAGATTTTAGCCGGAAGTTGGGAGTCTCTCGCTACAGGAAGAGCCGATTTACTGATTTGCCCCAAGATAGACAGTTTACCGCAAGAGGTAAAATCAGAGCGATTAGGCTCAATGTCACTGATTTGGGTTGCTGCGAGCGATCATTATGTTCATCGCCGTCGTGGTGAGTTTGATGAGCAGGCTCGACAAAAGTATCGAGTGATTGCGATTGCCGATACAGCGCGCGAACAGCCAGCGATGAGTATTAATATCTTAGAAAAACAGCCGCGTTTGACGGTGAGTAATTTTAATGCCAAATGCCAAGCGCTGGTGGAGGGATTAGGTATTGGTACCTTACCGATACAAATCGCGCAGCCGTTGATTGCCAGTGGGCAGTTGCAAAAGATATCGGGCAGCATGGATAAACATATTGATATTGTTATGGCGTGGCGTAGAAATACGACGGGTGAAGCCAAATCGTGGTGTATTCAATATTTGAAAAAACATTGGAATCTCGTCTGATCTACCAGAGTATTGGTTTACGGTTTGGTCAGGGTTAAGACCATATCTGCCGTTCCATCTTCAAAATGGATCTCGATACTAAAGCCGAGTTTTTGGGCTAAACTGAGCATCCCTTTATTACTAGGCATGGTCATACCTGAGATACGGGCAGTGCCTTTCGCTTGGCAGTAATCAATGATCTTTTTCATTAGTAATGATCCGAGCCCTTTACCTTTAAGATCGGAGCGGATCAAAATGGCAAATTCAGCATCACTATTATCATGGTTGATCAATGCTCGTGAGACGCCAATGATCTCTGCTGGTGAGGTTTTATGGCTGACAGCAACAAAAGCCATCTCTCGGTCGTAATCAATTTGGGTAAAGTTGGCTAGCGCTTCGTGATTAAATTCACCGACATCCGAAAAAAAGCGTTTGTACAGATCTTCTTTTGAGACTCGATGAATGAAAGCGGCATGTTGTGGCTCATCTTCGGGGAGAATCGGCCTAAGAGTTAACGGCTCCCCATCTTTAGCGATGACATTTTCCACCAATTCAGAAGGATAGGGACGGATAGCTAACCGACTTTGCGCATCCCCTTCGAAACGCTGTAATATCAAATCGGCATCTAGAATCGTAAATTGATCACCATTGACCAGTAAAGGGTGGATATCCAATTCATGTACTTGTGGACACTCAATAATCAGTTGGGAAATTCGGACTAAAAACTCGGATAAACCGTCAATGTTTATTGGTACTGGTTGTTTTTGTAGACGAATTTTACCGCTGCGTAGCGCCCGAACAATTAAATATCTTGCTAATGTACTATTTAATGGTGGTAATGCAGCGACCGCATCCAGAGACTCTTCCCATTCAGAACCGCCTTGTCCCAGTAAAATCACCGGACCAAAAATAGCATCGTGTTTGACTTTAATACGTAACTCTTCTCCTCCGCCCAACTTGGCCATTGCTTGCACCAACAAGCCATACACCCTAGCTGCAGGGTAGGAGAGTTGAGTTCTATCAAGGATCGATTGCGCGGCATTGGCGACTTCGTTACGGTTGCGTAGGTTAAGCATAACGCCTTGTACATCGGATTTATGAGCAATATCTGGTGAACGCAATTTTACCGCAACCGGATAGCCAATCGTTTCTGCTATGTGTACCGCCTCACTGCTGTCCGAAGCAATCCAAGTCGGTAACACATTAAAATGAAAGCATTTGAGAAAACTGCCTATTTGATGAGTATCAATGTGTACACTTTCTTGTTCACTTAAATACTCGGCGATCCACGCTTTGGCGCTATTGATTTCTGAAGCGGTCACCAACTCAGTGGTCGTCGGTGTTTCCATCAACTGTTTTTGGTTACGCCTAAATTCAACCAAATGCATGAAAGCGACGACGGCACTTTCTGGCGTGCGGTAGGTCGGGATACCGGCTTGAGTAAAAATGTGCCGAGCAGGGCGAGCGGTAAGTTCCCCAGACCAATTAGTCAGAATATTAAAACGCCTCGCCCGAGGATGGTTTTTAACCACCTCAACAATAGCCATTGCTGTTTGTTCTGAGTGCGCGATGGCGGAAGGAGAGTGCATAATCAGAATGGCATCGATATCATCACTGTCGAGTACCGCTTTTAACGCATTAATATAACGAGTGTGGTCAGCATCCCCAACAATATCAATCGGGTTATTTTGCGACCAACTACGCGGAAGGCATTGATCCAGTTGTTGGTAAACGGTATGGCTTAATTGTGCTAATTTGCCTCCGCGTTCGAGTAACGTATCGACAGCCATAATAGCAGGCCCACCACCATTAGTGATGATCGCTAGCCGCTCGCCTTGGAGTGGTACGGCATGAGTTAACGTTTCAACGGCCGCAAACAGCTCATGCGTATTATTAACCCTCAGCATACCGGTTCTGCGAATGGCAGAGTCATAAATAATATCTAATGTATCTTCGCCTCCAGTGTGTATTTTAGCCGCTTTTCGCCCTGCAGCCGTTCTCCCCCCTTTTAAAACAAGTATTCGTCGATTACGAGATGCGGCACGTGCCGCGGATAAAAAGCGGCGTGCATCTTTAATAGTATCAACATACAACAAAATCGCGTGAGTGTGCTTGTCGATACTGAGCGAATCGAGTAAATCAGCGAAGTCGATATCGCAGGCGTTGCCTAGGGAAACAAAAGCCGAAAAGCCAATTTGTTTATCATTCGCCCAGTCAAGAATCGTAGTACAGACGGCTGCTGACTGAGAAATAAAAGCAATATGGCCCTTTAAGGCATTGACTGGAGAGAATGAGCCATTGAAGTGTATCCAAGGCAGAATAATACCGAGGCTATTAGGGCCAAGCACACGTATGCCCGCTTGTTTGGCTATCATTAGGCACTGTTGCTGAATTTCATGCTGCTGGGCATCTTCACTATACATATCGGCAGATAACACGATAACACATGAAACGCCTTTCTCTGCCAATTGACGGAAAAGTTCAAGATTACGAGAAGCATGGGTACAAAGAATAGCAATATCAGGAACGAGAGGTAAATCAAGCACGGTCTTATAAGCCAAGACCCCACACACAGAAGGATAACGAGGCGTTACTGGCATAATTGCACCATCGAAACCGCCCTGAAGTAGGTTTTTCATGACGATATTACCGGCACGAAAAGATCGCGTTGAAGCGCCAATCACAGCCACAGATCTTGGATTAAGTAGCGGGTTAATAGAATTCATGATGCAAAAGACCTAAAAGGTAACGAGCCAATAACTAAGTTTTGCCTTTAGCATGAAATCTTCACCAAAGGTCAATACAGCCATATCAACAACACTGTAGTTAAAATTATCTAATGGTGTTGATGTATTTAGTCTGGATGTGATCTTCATGACATCATCTCTCTTTCACTTTGTGCCACAAATCACAGGATAATCAGAGATAATCACATCCTATACTTGATTATAAGACGCGCTATCGGCATGATTTACATTACTTTCTATCTAAGGTGTTATTGGTTTATGAAAAGAATTGCGATTGTTGGCTTGTGCGCGCTGCTGGCCGCCTGTGCCTCAGAAAATTATATCACGGATGTAACAACTCAAAGCCACACGGAAGAGTTTGCCGTGGCTGATATTCCTAAACCTATTGTCTCAGAAAGGGGTAACGCTGACGGTGTCTCCGAGCGTAATGTTCAAGCTCAAGTGATCAAAATGGCTCCGGCTGAAGAGAAACAAATCGTCAAAGCAACGCCGCCAGCCAAACCTAAAGTCACTATTACACCACCAACCGAACAGCAATTAGCAATGAATCCACGTTATGGCTTCACCATTCAAGTTGTTGCCGTTGGGGCGCAAACTAAGGTTGATCAATTTGCGAATCAGTTACCTAAAGATGAACAACCGATCTGGGAAAACTATAAAGTCGTTAATGGCACGAAATGGTACACGGTCTTGTATGGTGATTATGCCACTCGTCAGGAAGCGTTGAACGCCTTGCAAAGATTGCCAGAAGAATTCCGTGACTTGAAACCATTCGTTAAGAGCATTGATAGTATTAAAAACTCAGATTTCCCCACACTAAATAAACTCAACTAATGAACGTTTACAACAGGGGCCTTTGCCCCTGTACTGTTTATTCTCTACACAATTAAACTAAGATTAGGTAATAAATCCTCTTCTATGGTGTACCTCTGTGCTGAATTGTCTATCATAGCCGATAAAATGAATGTAGTTACTGCATCACTTGGCCTCGTGGCCTGCAACCGAATTTTGGTGTAACGGAACAGTGTAATGAAAAAAACAACAATTTTACTTTTATGTGGTGGGGGCTCATCAGAACATGAGATCTCGCTAGTTTCCGCTGATTATTTGCAGCAACAACTGACGTTAACGCCATCGTTCGACGTGATTCGAGTAGAGATGAAACCTGCTGGCTGGTTTACTGAGTCTGGCGATATGGTTTATCTTGATACGAACTCTGCCTCACTAAACAGTGAGCATGGATCTCGTCGCATTGACTTTGTTGTGCCTTGCATCCACGGTTATCCGGGAGAAACGGGCGATATCCAATCGATGCTAGAGCTGGCCGGTATTCCATATTTAGGATGTGGACCAGAAGCTAGTAGTAATAGTTTCAATAAAATCACGTCGAAACTATGGTATGACGCACTCGGTATTCCTAATACACCCTACTTATTTTTAACAGAAAATAACGATGAGGCTTTACGTCAAGCCCAGCAAGCCTTTGATAAATGGGGCGCAGTGTTTATTAAGGCGGCTCGACAAGGTTCATCGGTTGGCTGTTACAAGGTCACCGATAAGCAGCAAATTGCCAAGGCAATTGATGATGCCTTTACCTTTTCTGATCAAGTGCTGGTTGAACAAGCCGTCAAACCGCGAGAGTTAGAGGTTGCTGCTTATGAGCTCGGTGGCAAACTCCATATTACTCAGCCTGGCGAGATTATTGCTCCTGATGATGCTTTTTATAGCTATGAAGAGAAATACAGCGCAAATAGCCACTCAATGACTAAAGTGACTGCGGATAATATCACCGCAGAGCAAAGAGACCTCATTAAGCGCTATGCAGAGAAAGTTTTTGTGCATATGAAATTAAGACATCTTGCTCGAATTGACTTTTTCCTTACCTCACAAGGTGAAATTTATCTTAATGAAGTGAATACTTTCCCGGGTATGACGCCCATTTCAATGTTCCCGAAAATGCTGGAACACCACGGCCACTCATTCTCCGCGTTTTTAGCTGATTGTGTCCAACGCTCATTTATGTCCAAGGTTTAATTCGAGTAAATTTTATTTTAGCGACTGCTGCGGTGTGTAACTTACCTAAGTATTGGTTAGGCATCGCAGGGCTTAACCAACGGCCAAAACTTTGAATATCTTTAGTATGATAGCCTTGTTCAGCTAGCTCTTTTACTGCACCAATTCGGGTCGATTGACCTGAAAACTTTAAATGTGGTAGCGCTAATAAATCACCAGCACGCCTTAATATACGGTAGATGGATGAATCATCTAAAGGTCGATTATTGATATTGCCATGCCTATCAATTGAGCGAAAAACTGCGCCGTCTTGCTGAGAGATTAATGCTGTCCAACGAGCTAATATTTGCTGGGCGGAAGGGGATAATTGATAGATTTCATTGCCGATCCTAAGTTGACTATGATCTTCTGTAATATCCGTGAAGCTGAGCTTTTTAAGCTCTCCTCGTTTCATGGCACATTCAAACATCACGTGATAGATAGCTAAATCACGTATCGCAAGGCTTTCATTACTTTTAACCATCAATTGATAAAGTGATGCCAAGTGTTGACGAGTAAAACATTCAGCTTGTTTCTCATCGCCGTATTTTTCTGCTCTTAAGCGTTGAAGAAGTTGACGAACTTGAACATTCAACGTCGGATCTTTTTGATTCAGTAAGTAATGAATCATACCGATAGTGACAGAGTAACGTCTAATGGTACTAAACTTTCTTACCTTGGCTTCACTTTCAAGAAATAACCTAACGGCGGTAACGGAGGCCGGTAAAGGGTTTACTGATTTTCTTTGGCAAAATTCAGTGAAAATATTCCAATCTTTACTGAAGGCGAGTAATGAATTTTTTTGATAGTGTTCTCGGGTCAATAGAGCAAGCTGCTGTGGTGTGATAGGATGCTTAAATTCCAATAGCTTAGCTTTGATCTGTTTTGCTTCGGTCAATTGTACAAGAGGTCTTTTCATGTTAATGCACTATAACTTTCTAATTAGTTACTAAATATACTTGCGTACCGAGAAGATACAATTATTATTTAACTATCAATGACAAAAATAAGTAGGTCATCATGGCAATCACTACATACCGAGGATTTACTCTAAAATCTGCAGATAACTCACCAGACATCTGGCAAGTGCAGATCAAAAAAAACGTTTTAACGGGAAACCTCGCTGCAGTAAAAAAAAGTATTGATTGGTTTTGTGATACGGCATCGCTGATTGACCCAAGTGAATTTGAATCGATTGGCAAAAAACGAGAAGGTGGTTCACAAACGATTCAAGAGCAATTCAACGGTTTTATGTTAAAAAATGATACAGGGGAACCCAATGGATGGTATTGCTTTTTCAATGGCCGCTTGATCAAAGGAGCAAAAGTTGCTATTCAAAAACATATCGAAGCTTATCTGATTGCAAAACAGAAAGCGGAAGCTCAACAAACTCAATTAAAAAAGTAACAAAGAACGAAGTATATTATGACTCTTGTATATTCAACGGAAACGGGCCGTATTAAGCCTGAAGCCCCAAGCATCGAACGTCCGAAAGGTGATGGGATTGTCAGAATTCACAAAGAAACGAAAGGTCGCAAAGGCAAAGGTGTGTCAATTATTAAGGGTTTAGACCTTGATGATGCGCCTCTCAAGCTGTTGGCTGCTGAGCTAAAAAAGTCCTGTGGCTGCGGTGGCTCGATCAAAGATGGTCATATTGAAATTCAAGGTGAAATGCGAGATAAAATTAAGCAATTGCTTGAAAAAAAAGGTTACACGGTAAAGCTTGCTGGAAGCTAATAACGACACTTGTATATCGATAACAAGAGTTGTTATTAGCTATTTTATGGTAAATAGACCTTATGTTTAATCACTGAGCTACTCAAAGTCGAAGTAGAGTAAGGTCTATCACAAGCTCTCTTTTTATAGCCCACATAAACTAGATAAAACCACCTTTACCTTCGCTGAATTATATTTAACATAACAATGATAATGCGCACTAAGGTGTGCCATTAATATTGACATCAATATCATGCTCATGGTTCTATACATGCCTTACGTTTATCACTATAAGGATATGTAATGAAACGTGAAACGATCGCTTTACACCATGGTTATCAAGCTGATAATCAAAACTCCGTTGCGGTACCCATTCATCAAACCACCTCATTCAGTTTTAATGATGCACAACATGCTGCAGATCTTTTTGATTTAAAAGTCCAAGGTAATATTTATTCTAGAATTATGAATCCGACCTGTGATGTGCTTGAGCAACGTATCTCAGCACTTGAAGGTGGTATTGGCGCACTGGCAGTCGCTTCTGGGATGGCCGCGATTACTTATGCTATTCAAACTCTTGCTCAAGCTGGTGATAACATTATTTCAATCAGTGAGTTATATGGTGGAACTTATAATTTATTTGCTCATACTTTGCCTAGACAAGGTATTGAGGTTCGATTTGTAGATAAAGACAATTTTACTCAGTTAGCTCAACTGATTGATGATAATACTCGAGCGGTTTTTTGTGAAAGTATCGGCAATCCATCCGGCAGTATCGTTGATATTGAAATGATAGCTAACCTAGCTCATCAACATGGTTTACCGTTAATTGTTGATAATACGGTGGCTACGCCCTTTTTGTGGCGACCTTTTGAACATGGTGCTGACATTGTGGTTCACTCTGCTACAAAGTATATTGGCGGTCACGGAACCACGATTGGCGGTCTGATTGTCGATTCAGGTAAGTTCCCATGGCATGCTTATCCGCAGCGCTTTCCATTATTAAATGAGCCGGATATTTCATATCATGGAGTTAACTATGCTCAAGATATTGGTGCTGCGGCTTTTATCGCTAGAGCGCGTGTTGTCCCTTTGAGAAATATGGGAGCGGCGCTGAGTGCTCAGGCGGCTTGGAATCTATTACAAGGATTAGAGACATTAGCTTTGCGGATTGAGCGAATTAATCAAAATACTTTTGCTGTAGCTCAATGGCTTAGCCAACATCCACAAGTGAATTGGGTAAATTACGCGGGTTTAAGCACTCACAAAGATCACTCACTTGCCCAAAAATATATGCATGGAAAAGCCTCTGGCATCCTAAGTTTCGGTATTGTCGGTGGCCGAGAAGCTGGGACGCGTTTTTATGATGCATTAAGTCTAATTCTTCGTTTAGTTAATATTGGTGATGCAAAAAGTTGCGCCGCGATTCCTGCATCGACGACTCATCGCCAGCTCAATGATCAAGAATTACAAGCTGCAGGCGTTTCAGCTGATATGGTTAGGTTATCAATAGGCATAGAGCATATTGATGATTTGCTTGCTGATCTTGAACAAGCGTTACAAGCTACCGTGTAAATCTTATTCTGATATCTGAATCATGGCCTTGATGGGATCCCTGTGGCCATGATCGGAAGAAGAATCCTGAAACTCCTCTCTATTAAGCTATTTTATATTTATTATTGCTATGGGGGTTAAAAAATTAAAACTTCATTTTCTGTTTTATGTTACAACGCAACGTAAGTTATAGTGCGTTAAGATAAAGAAGCCCTCTTGCCAGATCCAACGTAGTCAATGATTCTGTTGTACATTGATGAATATAAAATACGCTTTTGTTTGGTACAATGAAGGCGTTATTGACATAGAAAATCAAAAAAAATATCCTCCGGCATAGCCGGAGGTTTTTCATATGCGCCTATAAGGCTTTCTTACAAGCAGCGCCCTAACAGGCGCATCACGATCTGACATTTGCATATGACGATTACTTACGGCCCGTAA